>QMZF01000195.1 GCA_003663055.1 Archaeoglobales archaeon
AAACCATCGCAGGATCGTGAAGACTCTTACGAGAGAAGGACTTTGCCTCGTCGCCCTTGAGAGGGCAGACTCTCTCGCTCAGAGATTCGTAGTGCCAGAAAGGCTGCGGTGGAGGCTGAGACCGCAAGTGATAATGGTAGAGGTTCCTAATACCTGAGATGGTGAATGAAGAGGGGCAAGATAACAGAGAGAACATTATACCCGAGCATTAAGAACGTGTTGAAAGAGTGTGGAGCAGGATCCGTAACTGAAGTAACTTTCGACACAACGCCCGATTTGGTAGCTAAGTGGCTTGGTGAGGAGTGGTTAATAAGCGTGAAAATAGGCGATCCGACCCGTAAGAAGCTACTGAAAGAGGCTTTTATTCAGTACATGCGCCACAAAGAGGACAGTAATGCCAAGTATGGCATGATCGTCTTCTATCCTGAAGACGTAAGGAAAATAGAGCCGAGAGACGAGGTTGTCGAGGACGCTGTTAGAACGCGGGAAGCATATTTCATAGTTGAGAAGCCGCAGTTTGAGTGCAGAAAGCCGCTGCCGGACGCGCTAAGAGAAATAGAGCGGGTGCTAAAAGAAAAGATTCCAACGCGCTACAGCTTGAGCACCGTCGTCTCTATGCTCAGGGCGCAGGTCGAGGACTTGATGAGTAGGATAGATCTCAGCGATGAGCAACTGTTTAAGTTCATAAGTAAGCCCGAACTGTTCCTCGGTCTGAGCCCCGTAGAGGAGAAAACAGAAGAGAAGAGAAAAGAGGCTCTACTCAGAACCTCGAAGTTCTTAGCTGCTTATATATTTCTCAGTCAAGTCTTCTTCCTGAGACTCTATCACGAAAGCCGCCCAACGTTCATCGACATCGACATTGAAAATCTTACTAGAGAAGGGGTCAGAGATCTATTCGAGAAAATCAAAGAAATCAACTACAGACCTATATTCGGCGTAGATGTGCTGGATTTCACCGACGAGGAACTAATCAGAGAGACTTTTTGGCTTCTCTTCGGACTGCAAGTCAAGGACATCAGGTACGAGCTCCCCGGCAGGCTGTTCCACACACTCATGCCCAAAAATGTCAGGAAGCTCCTGGCTGCTTTTTACACAAGGCCCGTCGCAGCGCACATCCTAGCTCGGCTGACGATAGATAGTCCCAACGTTAGCGTGTTCGATCCTGCGTGCGGTTCTGGCACGATCCTCACGATGGCTTATAGAAGGGTGGCTGAACTCTGGAAGAAGGAGGGCAGTCCGCACAAGCAGCTCTGCGAGAGGCAAATCTATGGTTGCGACATAATGCCGTTCGCCGTGCACTTGACGAACGCGAACTTAGTTGCTATGGAGCCCTTAGAGACGATAACTCACACTCAGATAGTGCTGGGCGACAGTCTGAAGCTAGTTCCCGAGAAATCCATAGAGCCTGGCTTCGTCACGCTGGCACGGTGGATGCCAAGCGAGGACTCGCATGCGGGAGAGGTCATCGCTGAGGCAGATGTGTTTGACAGGCAGGGCAATCTCGTTAAGATCAAGCTGAAGCCTGTGGATGTGATCCTGATGAATCCGCCCTTTACCAAGGTTGAGAGAGGAATCAAAAAGTACATTGATGTAAGCAGGTTTGAGAAGAAAGTAGGCAGTGAAGTTGGGGTTTGGGGGCATTTCGTGGCGCTAGCTGATAAATTTCTCAAAAGTAACGGCGTGCTCGGGGCAGTGCTGCCAATCAACTTGCTCAGGGGGAGAGAAAGCGAGAAGGTTAGAGAAATGATATTTTGCGAGTACCTTCCGCTCTACGTGATCAAAGCCTCGATGAATTACGGTTTTTCCGAGTACGCAGAATACAGAGATGTGCTCGTCATAGCCAGAAAAACCCGTCAGAGGGCGAAAGATCACAAAGTCAAGTTCTGCATAATCAAGAAAAACCTCAACGAATTGAAAGAGGACGAGATTGAGCGGATAACCGAACAGATAAAAACCTTCGATGTTCTGAGGAGTGACCTTCTGGATGTCGATTCCCACCCGCTGGACGATGTATTAAAGCACTTTGACAACATGATGCTGTTTATAAGCGGCCCGTCGCTGGAAGGCAAAGACGCACTGCGACGCGTGATCGGTGAGGCGGAAAAACTGTTCTGCCCATTCCCGCACGACTACTTCAAAGAGGGCTACGGGCCCAGACCCAAGGGCGTCTCCGGATTTATGTTCGTGACGCGACCCATGCGCGAGGGCAGAAAAAAAGAGGCGTTTCTGGAGCTGCTTGAAGACAGAAAGGATAAAATCGTTGCTAAAACGCCCGCCGGCGTGCAGAGGTTTGAATTCGATAAAAGCCACTTCCTCCCGAGTCTGAGAACTCCTACAGGCATAGACAGAATGGATGTTACAGGAACATACGATTACGTGGCAAAAGAGCCTTACGAGGGCATGGACAAGGTAATGGAGCTCTGTGGGTTTAAAGAGAAACTGCAAGACGATTACTGGGACAACTACGTTCGCAAGGAGTTTAAGCGAGCGGAAAGCCGTGTTGCTGTGGTCTGCAGAATCGGTCCGTACTCTCCTGATCACATGCTGCTTGCATGCTATTCTGACACGCCGTTGGTATTGGCCAATCTATTTCACGCCGTGAGGGAGAGCGATAGCAAACACGCTAAGGCGCTCGTAACACTCTTCAACTCGATATTCTTCTTAGCATACCTCTTCGACACAAAAGAAGAGACGACCGGCAGGTGGATACACCTGAGACACCAAGACCTGTACAGGATGAGACTATATCCGAAAACGCACGAGCAGATAGAGCGGTTGGTCGATGTATATGAAAAGTTCAAGAGCACGAAATTCCCTGCCCTAAGAGAACAGTTGGATAGACACTTTGACGACAGGTACGAGTGGTTCTGGGATCGAAAAAGGAAGAAGGGCAAGAAGCAGTCTCCCCCAGGCATCGAACCACACGAACTTAGACTTGAGTTTGATAGGAATGTCGTCAAGGCTGTCGGAGCAGACTTGTCTGATGAGGACATCCTCAACGCTTACAGGGCAATAGTCTGGGATATGATCGTAACAAGGGGCTTGAAAAAAGACTAGTTCAGAGGCTCCACGCTCCACGAACCATCGGGACATTCCACAACCCGGAAGCCTACGTCACTGAACTGGACATTATCAAAATGGGTGGAATGATTCACGACGATACGCTTCGCCGATTCTTCAAGCTCCTCAAAACTGCGAGCCTCAAAATGAAGGCGATCCTCAGATTTAAACCTGCCAAAAGCCGGGATCAGACGACGAGAACAAAGGAAAATGGATGGGACTCGAAAAACCCTGGGCGGAGAAAGCCAAGACTTCGCAGAAAGACTTTTACGAGGAGATGCGCAAACTCCTAGGGGTAGTCCTCGCTTCCGAGGGCGGTTCTTGGCTGTGTCTCTTAAGATCTGA
>QMZF01000196.1 GCA_003663055.1 Archaeoglobales archaeon
ATACACTTCCACCATCCTTTTAGCCTGTTAAGTCACGTCCCCGCGCTTAAAGCGCAGTCCTACAACTAACTGCAGGCTTTTACATCGGTCTGCTAAAAAGGTTCCAACATGTGGTCACGTCCTTCTGAAATAGAAAAAACTACATTATCCCAGCTTTCTTTAATGCCTTTTCTATCTTGCTTATCTTTGAATGGATTTCTTTTAAGCTTACTTCGATGTACTCTCTTAAATCCTGCCTTAGCATCCTTATTTCTTCCCTCGTTTTCTCTGACTCTTCTTTAACAGTTTGTCTTGTTTTCTCAGATTCTTCCCTCATCGCTTTCAGCGTTTCTTCTCCAAGTTCAACGGATTTCTCGCTAAGTTCAACGCTTCTATAAAGCAATCTTCCTGCAGTATCTAACCTTTCGAAAAGCTCTTCCTGCCATTCGCCCCTCTTTATCTCAAAATAGCTGAATTCTCCAGTAGCATCGCTCCACTCAACTTCTATGCTTTCGACAAAAATAGGGAATCTTTTTATCTTTATTAGCTCTATAAATTCCCTAAGCTTTTCTTCTTCTCCCTCCGCAACAACTTTAACGTCGTAAGGCTTAAGATTTTCAACATAGCCCGTAAGCTTGAGTCTTCTTGCTATTCTCTCAACCTCATCTCTGTAGCCGACTCTCTGGACTTCTCCCCTTGCTATTGCGGTTATTCTTTTCATCGGGCTTACTTTTGATCTTACTCTTTATAATATTTTGCTAAATCATCGATTCTGCTATCTTTATTAGCTCTTCTTTGCCAAGCTTCTGAAATTATAATTTCTATTTCATCGCTGAACCTTTGCTTTCAGCAGTTGATTCGCTTATCGTGAGTATTTTTCTCATTTTTCTTGTAGTAGAGTGAAGCAATCTCTTTGCTAGGAGTGTTCTAAATATCATTAGTATCATTAGTGATTAGTGATTTTTGCTTTTTCAAAAGTGTTCTTGAGGATGTGTATGTTCTCGCATGCTAGCGTTTTAAAGCCGAAGCAAGCAAAGACCCTCGTCTGAGCCTACTAAAAACACATCATCTTCAACCCATTTAACCGAGAATACCCTCAAGTCTACTTGATTTTCAGAGATCGGTGTGAACAAACCGTCAAGGTACTTCAATTTTACAATGCAGAACGTATCCATTTTTGATTCATTGAAGGCTGAAACAATGAGTTCATCAAATCCCGTCGGAATCGAGGTCTTCAGCTTCTACCTGAAATATGTGGTGGTTTATCTTAGCCCTGTAGACTTCAATCCTTTTAGATTTTTTAAATCCAGCAGATATATAGATATACCGTCGAAAGTAATAGGATAATTCTTGTTTCCAAGCTTTACGGACTTTATTTCCCTAGCAGAATCCAGAGGAGCTATTATTCCCTCTTTTCAAAGTTCGGGTACTTGTTTACAAAGATCTGGAGAATTTCTTGGCACGAGAAGGTTGTTAAGACTACAAAGTCCGGATAGCTGTCTTTATTCACGTCACTCACAAAGGCATCGAACGTTTTGTTCCCTATTGCGCATTCAAACGCTTTTCGAAAGCCTTCGCTTGTATTCTCTAGCAGCGTGATCTTCCCCAAATCAAGTCTTGGGTCGTAGCCTGTAAGCAAGAGGTCTTCCCTACCATCTCTGTTAAAGTCTTCTGAATTGATGCTGAAAACAAAGTAGCTAACGTTCGCAATCCTCTTAAATTTAAAATCGTCAAGTGAGAACATTAAAACTTCTGTTTCATTATTAAAGAGATTTGGGCTGTCTTCAGCAGCCACGACAAAACAGTTTTGTTTAACGAGCGGGTAGGAGAAGACTCTGAATCTCTCCAGAGAGTAATTCCATTCTTGAATAAAATTATTTTTAGCTATTTTTACTATATTGAGTCTGCCTTGCAAAAATATATTGAATTTCTCTCCTTCCTGCTTTACAAACGCCTTCGTTGAAAGCAACAGGAATCTATTACGATTGATTTTACTGATATCTATTACTGGTGAATCCGTTTTCATTATTGGTGTCACTTCTGCTTCCTTGTTTTCAGTTTGTAGGGATGTACAACCAGATAGGAACATACCACCAAAAATTGAAAGAAGTACTGTTAGGAAAATCAATTTACGAGTGTGTATAGCATGCGGCATGACAGCTCCAAATTAACAAGATTGAAATCAGTTATCAAATCCTTCTCCCCTTGACTCTCTCTAGGTTAAACCTCGCCTTTTCCGAAATGTGCATTACAGCAAGAGTTCCAGCCATAACGGGGTCGCTAACAACCAAATCAGAGGCGTTTGGAACGCTGCCAAACATGTTGAGCGAAATAACGGGAATTCCGTACTTACGGAGCTTTTTAACCTCTTCAGTTATCTTACCACCCATGAGCCCACCAGCCAATACGAGAACTTCGGCTCTATGCAACCTCGCCACAGCTTTAACAGCCTCCGCCAGCCCCTCTTCGCCAACTATTGGCATTGTGTCAACGCTTATACGTTCTCCTCTCAGGTTGTGTCTATCTGCCTCACTTATGGCTCCCAGTGCGACTTGAGAAACTAGGGCTCCTCCTCCAAATATTATAACCCTCTTTCCGAAAACATCCTCAAAAGTTGGTTCCTCCTCAGCTTCTATCACCGTTGGAAGTCTTCTAACGTCCTCTAATATTCTATCAAAGTCTCCACCCTCGATTTCAAAGTACATGAGAGCGTTTCCCGCATACTCTCCGTAGCGCACTATAAAGCTCTGGGCGTAGGTTATATTGCCCCCGTGGTTGGCTATTATGGTTGTTATATCCCTAAGTACACCAACTTCATTTCTGGCTATAATCTGAAGACCTTTTTGACCTTTTCCCGTCATATCCATCAGAATTTAGCTCCGGTTAGAGTTTTCGTTTCTATAACACCTTTAACCGTTCTTATCTTGTTAACGACTACATCGCTTAGCTCCTCAAAGTCCCTTACGACAACCTTTGCAATTAGATCGTACTCGCCAAAGAGGGGGTAAAGTTCGTGAACTTCCTTGAGCGAGGCTATTTCTTCATAGACTTCCCTCTCGTACTTGGGCGACACTTTTATGAGAACAAATCCGAGGGCCATTGGTATTCTATCTCTCTGGATGTATTAAAGGGTTTTGTGTCTAAGAGGTTACAAAATGCAATATTTTAGAAAAATTTTTAAATGATTTAAGAATTAAAAATTAACCATGTCAGACCTCTTTGAGAAAGTTATACACTTGGGCTCGGAAATTTTGAATTGCAAAGAAAACTGCAAAGGTGTATCAAAAAATGTTAAGGAGGGTATTATTCCGAGGGGGTTATTCTTGGAATACTTCATGATAGAGCCAAATTGTAAAGAGTTCCAAATCCAGAATGAAAATTTTAGAGAACCGAAAGCAAAGTTGGACTGTTTGGTAT
>QMZF01000197.1 GCA_003663055.1 Archaeoglobales archaeon
AAATTTTGTCTATTTATAAAAATAATTACTAAAGTTTTTCAGCTCTGAGGTCTATAATCTGCCCCACTTCCGGGCCCGTTGAGATTAAAGTCACGGGAACCCTTACGTCGTCTTCAACCTTTTCGATGAACTGCTTTGCCTTTGGCGTAAGCTTTTCCCATTCCGTAACGCCATAACACTCCTTATCAATCCTGTCTATGCCTGTAATCGCCACCTGCGTTGCTCCATTCACCATTGCAGAGTAGCGGGCAAGTTTTCCATCCCAATAACCGATCCTCCTCCTCCTTCCTGTAACAGTTCCGTACTCCACTATTCCGAGCCTCTCGGCTTCTTCCTGCGGCATTTCTGTTGGAAATGGCCCGGATCCAACCCTCGTTGGAAACGATTTGAAGACGATAATGACTTCATCTACCTTCGTCGGCCCTACTCCGATGTCGGATGCTATTGCAGAAGCGGTAGTATCCTTGGAGGTAACGTATGGGTATGTCCCATAGTAAAGGCTTAGAGCAAAGCCCTGACTTCCCTCAATCAGCACGAAGTCTCCCCTGTCTATCGCCTCGTTAACTTCAAGGGGGACGTCTGTGAGGAACGGGCGAAGTTCTTTAACGTCCTTCGCCTGCTTTGCTACCCTCATTACCCTATCCCTGTTTGCAGGCCCGCAACCCGTTCCAGTTGAACCAATCTTTCCTTTCAAATGTGCGCTCGTACTGTCCTCTTCTATGTGCTTTTCCTCTATTATTGAGCATCGATAGTCGAGCTTAGCCCTTTCAGCAACATCAAGCAGCTCAACTTCCCTCAAAAAAACCCTTGGGTCTACGAGAACTCCAGCTCCTATGAAGAGCTTCGCATCCTTGTAAACGAAGCCCGACGGGATCATTCTGACGCCGTACTTCTTTCCTTCAATTTCAACTGTATGGCCAGCGTTTGGCCCAACTCCACCTCTTGCAATTATTGTAGGTTTATCTGAATGTGCGATGTGGGCGATTATCTTTCCCTTGCCTTCATCGCCCCAGAAACCTCCAACCACTATTGTAGCCGGCATGTTCAATCCCAACGCCTTTTTGTAGCCAAATATTTTAACTTTGCTGATTTTGTTAAAAGAATCTTGGCAGCGCGATTTCAGTTCTCACGTTTTGTTACCATTCTGAAGCTACCCGTTTTTGATTCGTTAGCTTTGACAGATTTCTTTGCATAGTACCTCAGCAAGTCTCATTCTGGCATGTTTCTCAAACCTCTCTTTTTTAACGACCGTCCTGCCTTCAACTATTCCGAGCCTTTCCATTGTTATGCGTTCATCCTCGATCATCTTTGAAGGGATACCATAAAACATCGCAAGCTCTTCGAGTTCCTTGGAAAGGCCTGTGTATAAGATAATTACAATAGCTCCGAATCTCTGGAGAGTTTCTAAGTTTATCTCTACCGGGCGGAACATAGCCTCGAAGACTTCTTCAGGAGCCCTGTATTCGTCCCACAGGTAATTTCCCCATGCGTCGTGCACATACACCTTCGCAGCCAAGCCGATGGATTCGAGAAATTCAAAGAGTTGAAACGCGGCCTTTCGAAATACTGTATTTGCATAAAAATGGCAGAAAGCCCACTCTAGATTCGATGGTGGATTCAGCAAAACCTTTGAACATATAGCCGGCAAAGAATCGAGTTCAGCCGATTGCATGTGTGGGAGCACGTCGTACAAACTCATGGTGTCTTCCAACCTAAGACCAGTATCGCCGGATATCTGAATGCTTATTCCCTTTCTCCTCTTAAGTCCTCTGAGCAAAATTTGAATAACTTTTGGATTTTTAGAAATGAATGATTCAATTTCGCTTGAATGGTCTGAAATTCTACCTTTAACAACCTCTTTTGCAACCTTTCTCCCCTTGAGTGTCAGAGATGTGAAGTGAGGAGCCCACTTATCCGAAGTTCTTGGACTACTCTTTGCAAGTCCGTAGCTTTTTAGCAGAGAGAGCATGTCAAGGTCAACGAATTTTGCTTCAGCATTGCAGTAAGAATACCCCTTGTTATCTTTTGCAGCCTCGACTATTTCTCCGGCTATATAGAGGTAAATAAGGCTATTTAAAGCTGTTTCAGCATTTTCGGTTTCATCTGTACCGAGATGCCGCAACTTTTTCACAACAAACTTCTTTCATTAAACTTTAAAACTGTTCCCTCCAGATGTCCTCGGCCATCTCCCTAACTATCTCCGAGATTTTTAGAGTGATTAGGGGTTCCATGTCCTGCCAGACAGTTCTTACGAGCGGGTGGTGGTATATTGGAGCTTGCGGGAGTTTAACGCCGCTTATGAGATCTCTGAGTCTGAAAACGTCTGAAAGACTGGCTTTGACCTCTTCAAAACCAACCTCTCTCATCCTTCTTTCAAGCGCTAAGCAAAACGCATACAGGTTTATCGCCATGCAAACGGCGTTAAAGTCTTCAGCATCTTTGGCTATCTCCGCCAGGAATTCGCCAACTTCGTCCATAATTTCGTCGAATTCCTCAATGCGAATCGCCTCGCCAAAATTCTCCTCTACGTCTGCAAGGGCATTGGCAACTTTTTCGGATATCGCCGGAGGGATTCCGAACATTTCTGCAAGCCTTACGTATGTGATCATTGGTTTTTTATTGGGACTAATGGGTTTTATCCTTTGTGCTGGATTGGTTTGTTGGTGTCGGTCGCTAATAGAACGTTAGAAAAGATGATTCTGGCGTGGAATTTTTTCTCTGACCGCTTCATTAGCCAGCCTACCTTGAGCAAGAGCGGAAAAACTCCTTGCAATCACAATTAATCTCTATAACTTTTTCTATACTTCTATACCTATCTCTTATCTCGACCCTTCTTCATAACTTCCTTGAGCATGTCCATTATCTCTGCGGCAACCTCTCCGAGTTCAACTCCAAACTCCCTTTTGAAGTCATTCCTAAAATCTTCAGCCGTGTAGTTATCGGAGGAAAGTTTTGCGACAAACGCTTCAAGTCTTCTCTTTCTCTCTTCGCTGGCAATCTTCTTGAACGTCTTCGAGCTTTCTCCTCCCTTACTATCCGCCTTTGCTCTCATTTTACCCATCTTTAGCTCTTAGCTAATAAGTAATTTTTCGAAGGTCCTTCAACAATCTTGCCATTGCCTAGCGGAAAATCTAAACTCAAAATGCAAAAAATTTGAGCAATGGCAATAATGATCGCAGGCACATCAAGCCATGCGGGAAAATCCGTTCTTGTGGCAGCGTTATGCAGAATACTCAGCAAGAGAGGCTATGCTGTAGCGCCTTTCAAAGCACAGAACATGAGCTTGAACTCATTCGTCACGAAAGAGGGAAAGGAAATTGCGATTGCGCAAGCGTTTCAGGCGAAGGCTGCGGGTATAGAACCAAACGAGCTTATGAACC
>QMZF01000198.1 GCA_003663055.1 Archaeoglobales archaeon
CATGTGCTCAGCGAAAAAGAGCTCAGCATGCATCCACCACTTCTTTTAGATCTGGTTCATGATGCGGTGATAATCTACGATACCGGAGTTTTGGAAAGGGAGCTGAGAATTGTTGAAGAAAAATTGAAAAAATTGGGGGCGAAGAGAGTAGAAAAAGGTAAAGATAGATTCTGGGTACTAAAGCCGGATATAAAGCCAGGAGAGGTGATAGAAATCTGAATACAGAAGTAATGGCCAGAGATTACATGAGGAGGGCTAGGAGATGCCTGATGGATGCCGAGAACGCATTCAACGATTCCGACTATCCAATGACTGTGAGATCGCAGGAATGTGTGGAGATGAGCTTAAAAGCGGTTTTGAGAGCGTTTGGAATAGATATCCGAAAAAGCACGACGTCAGCGATGCTCTAGATCTGATAGAAAACTTTCCGGAATGGTTTTCGTCAAAGCTCCATGCTGTAAAAGAAATTTCAAGGGATTTGGCAAAGAAAAGGGGGCCTGCAATGTATGGCTATGAACTTGAGCTAAAACCGGCCTTTGAACTATTTGATGAAGATGATGCAGTAAAGGCCATAAATTCGGCAAAAGAAATCTTTGAACTCTGCAACAGGTTGATTTTCGAGATTTTTAAATAAAGTTATTATGTCTCCAAAAAGAACATCAAATTCCGAATCAGTTATCTTGATCCCATGACGGCGGTACTTCTCGAAGTTCATGCCAAATCAAAGAAAATTCTTGTGTATTCGAGTAGTATTTGTTTCCTCTAATCTCGTTATTTTTGAATCGGAAGATATTAACTCTCCGATCGTATTTGATGGTCTTAAAACATTTCCAGATATCTCTTTTAACAAGTCACAGCATGTAACAACAACGATCTTAAAGAATTTACATGATTACCTCTACAGAGCCAATTTGGCGAAAAATTTTTAAACTAATATATAAAGTACTAAAAATGGTAAAAAATGACAAACGTAAAAAGAGTAAAGGAAAAAGGAAGTAATATGCACGTGTTCGTAGACACAAACTGTATGGCTATTCTAAACGTCTTAAACGAGGCAAAAGAGGGCATATTTGGTGCTGTTAGATTTCAAAAACTACTTTTTCTTCTATTGGAGGAATTTAAACTACCGCTCAATTACACCTTCTACAAGCGGGATATGGGACCACACACCAAGGAACTAAAAGCAGACTTAAAGTACCTTGCAGAGGTAGGTCTTATAGAGGAAGAAGCTCGACCCACCGACGAACTGAATGACCTCTTTGTTTACAGGATTACGGAAAGTGGTAAGAACTTGTTAAGGGAGACTAATATCTATAAAGAGTACATAGATCGCTTTAGATTGCTGCTCGATTCATATGGCTATGAAAGGCTGGATAAGCTGCTCGATTACGTTCACTCCAACTACCCTGAAGATGTTTACGCACCAGACTTCCAAGATATACTGAAAGTTATGAGAACTGATTCCAAGTTAGCTGAGATATTTGGGAGAGAATAGCTAAGGAATACGAGGATGCTACGCCCTTTTGGTATCTATCAACACTTTTAGCAGACGTTGCCAACAGGATGCCCAAAGAAAGGGGGATTAGGGAGGTTGCCTTTGAACTCTACTCACTTCTAATAGATTACTCCAAGCGCACTTCTCGCTATTTGATTGGACAAAAGCAACCTTTAGCAATCCACAAAGACCTTCAGAATCTTATTTACGATAAGTGCTATGTAATCCTGCAAGCGGTTGACACGGACTTAATAGTAGAGGCGTGATGCCAAGTGTTGGTGTTTGTAGAATCCAGTGTAGTCATCGCGTACATTAAGGAGAGAAAAGACGTTTTCAATCAAATCCAAAAATTTCCTTGGAGATACCATTTGAGAATAAAGAGGAGACTCGACATAGCTATTGTAGCAACTGCAAGGAAAATGCTGGTATGAATCTACTAGCTGGCAAAAAGGAACAAATTCTAACTGAGGATGACATAAAGGAATACCTCACAAATGGCTTTAACTTCGATCATCTTAATCGTAATTGCTGCATGGATACTAACGTAACTCTGAAGATTGCTAAAGCCATGCTAAATTCAACAAAAGGTATTTTGAGGTGATTTAAGAATATGGGAAGAGTTATTGAAGTCGTATACGAAGATGGCGCATTTAAACCCCCTCGAAAAGGTTGATTTAAAGGATGGAGAGAGATTGAAGATGAGATCAAGGAGAGTTTGGTAGATAAGCTTAGAAAGTATAGGATAAAAGTACTGATGTTCTGAAAGAATTCTTAGATGAAAGAAGTAATGCCCTAGTTGTAGACAATCTGTTTTCGTAGATTCCATACTCGAATATGATAAATCTAGAACGAAGATGACAGAAGATTTGCTCGAAACAATCAAAACGCATCACTTGAGATTATAGATCCTATTTTATTTAAAGTAGAGTTAGCTGGCGTTCTTTCGAGAAAATTGCTAAGGAACCGGGTGAAGTTGATAGTTGAAGACACTTTAAAGGATGTAAGACTGATCCAATCCGGACGACTTGGCGTTCGAAGTAGCAATAAAAACGGTTCAAGAGCAGCTGACGCTTACTTCATAGCAACAGCCAAATTAACAAATTCTATTCTGATAACAACGATAAAATCATGGCTAATAACGCTAAGAAAGCTGTGTTGAGGCTTACTACCCGATAGAGTTCAAAAAGCCACTAAGAAGATAAAAGAACCAAAGCGGTTTTAAAATCACAAACCCATGCTTAAGAAAAGGTTAATACCTCCACAACGATTCTCATCGTAGCCCAGGGAAAGCTATCTTGCTCTTAAAAAAAGAACTAAAAAGATTTTATAAAGTAATTGATACAGCAAAAAACATGAATGCTAAAGAAAATAGCCTTAAGGAGCTGGTGGAGCAGTTACCGCCAGATTTACAGAAGGAGGTAAAGGACTTTATCGAATTTTTACTGGAAAAAAAGGTTCGAAAAACAAAGCGAAAGCTACGCTTGGATTGGGCGGGGGGTCTTAAGGAATACCGCGACAGGTATACATCACTTGAGCTTCAAAAAAAGTTCTTGAGTGGTGGGGCGACTGATGTACTTGGTAGATACAAATATTTGGTTAGAACTATTACTTGACCAAGAGAAAGCAGAAGACGTACGCAATCTATTGAGGGGAAGACGTACATTCCGACCCTCAAGCCAGCCTACAACAACGCCTTCAACTTCCCCAACAACGCCAACAGAAATGAAAAACTATCGAATCAACATTTAGAACAGATAGTATCGGCAATTACATCAATCCTAACTTCTACAACCTTGTATAGGCGGCCAAAGTGGAAGGACAACCTGTCCAGTAGGGAAAAC
>QMZF01000199.1 GCA_003663055.1 Archaeoglobales archaeon
CTTCTTTAAAGGTCTCTTCTACAAAGGCCGATAGTCTGGCAGTCTAATCTGATACTTTCAGGGCTGAAAAGTTTTATTTGGAATTTTGTAAGAGTGAAGTCAGAATGGTTATGACTTAAAATGCAGTAAGCTTTTTATATGTTTGCAATTAAAATAAAACTATGGCAGACGCGCTGTTTGTGCTTGCTATTGGCCTCTTCGTTCTTACATGGCTTGCCCTCATGCTGAGCTGATAAGTTCGAGAACCTTGCTGACGGCCTTTGGAATAGCTTTTCTTACTCCTTCAGATAACTCCAAGCTTTCTTCAATTTTTTCCGGCTCGACACCAACAACGACTATCTTTTTTGGCAGGTTGTACGCAAATTTTCCTATTTCTACCGCTTTAACCAGATCGAGGTCGTGCATAGAAAGCATTGGTTTGCTTTTTGCATCATTTATTTCAAAAACGAAGAGCTGACCCGGCTTGCCTTTAGCTTTGACAACATCAACGATAATTGCAAAATCAGCATTATCTAAAAAATTGAGGATTTGAAGGCCGAGAGTTCCCCCATCGTGGACTTCAACGTTTTCTGGAAGTTTAAGCTTTCTCAGCTCCTCAACGACTCTGATACCAAAGCCTTCATCTCCTAGCAGTAGATTTCCAATGCCAACCACGACAATTTTCTTCTTCATTCTCTGATTACTTTCTCCTTCCTTCTGCCGGTAATCATTGAAGGCAGCACGTCAAAGACGAGCACTGCATAAACGTGCATGAAAAGAATTAGGCCGAAGAGGTACATACCGAATCTATGAATAGCTCTGAGCATTGTATAGCCGTCGTAAGCTCCAAAGGCTGGAGCTATTGATGCAGCAAAATCTATCACCGGTTTGAAGAATTCCCTGTAGTACATAGAAAGCCCAGTTATGCCCATGAGCAGCGCAAGTAGGAAGTAAATCCACCAGACCATGACCTCCGTGGGAATTATCTTTTCCACGTACTCTTTCTTGTCAGGGTTGTAACCTCTTGGGTCTTTGACGTGCGGCCCAACACCAAGCCAGGCCTTTGCTTCAGCGATCAGAAACTTTATGCTGTATGGAATCCTGCCAAAGCCAAACCACTTCCACTCCTTTGCGATTATGTAGTAGAGCATTAGGAACCAGAGAGCTCCAAAGACAAAGCTGACCGTTATGTGCACTGCAAGTGTCTGCCCCTCGAGGATTCTTATCCCGTACAACCCGGCCATCTGCATGCCCGTAAAGGCAAGAATGAAGCCAGTGATAACTATTGCCCAGTGACACATCCTGTAAAAAATTGAGTGGCGGTAGACCTCAATTTCGGCCATAGGGCATCACCGCTTTTCAACCACATGCACGGCACATGCAATACACGGGTCGAAGCTCCTAACTATTGCCAACGCTATGGACGTGTTGTACTTTGCTCCATTTGCTGGCTCTAGGTTTAGTTCTGCAAGTCCGAGAGGTGTCAGAGCTGTTGCGAGCGCATCTCCCCATTTTACTGTCTGGTTTATGCCAAGTGGGGAGAGATCAATGTCTTCTTCAGGATAGAGTGCGTTGCAGACGTCCGCTACGCTCATGTCCTTCGGCAGCCACGTTGTTCCACACTGCAAAGCCGTTTCTACTGGCCCGGGCTGACCCATGTCGTCTCTCGGGCTTAAATTCCAAGTTGAAGGCACAACGCACTGGTAGTGTTCTATGACGTAGTTCTTTATCTTGAGCCAGTGACCTAAAGCACCTCTTGGTGCCTCCCATAGGCCGAAACCTTCTCCTTCCTTCGGCACGTCCTTGTAGTTGACAACGGGCTCATTCATGTAGTTCTTCAGCTCTGCAATCCACTCGAACATCTTGTTTGCAATAATCAGCGTGCATGCAACCCTTGCAGCGATTCTGTCGAGCAGCGAACCCTTCGGATTCCTCATTTCGTAAACGAAGTCTCCGTAGTCTTCTCCAGTGATGGGATGCACCCTCGGAATCCTCCACTTCAGGCCGAAGGTATTCACCATCCTCGCCAAAGGCCCAACTTCGTACACCTTGTTCTCATAACGCGGAGCTTTGATCCACGAATAGGCTCCACCCTTACCCTTATTTGGCTCAGTTTCTCCTACGCTCGGATGTAAGCCACTGGGACTGGTATACCATGAGTACTTCACGTACTCTGTTATCTTGCTCTCATCGAACCGCTTGAAGTTTCCATCCCATGCACCGCTGTGGAACAAAGCCTTCCTCCTCTTGCTGGGATCGTACCAGTCATCGTAGTCGTCATGAGCTGGGAATATTCCGTAGCACAGGAAGTTGCCTGTTGAGACTCCAATGTCCTCAAGTCCTCTGATGTTTATGCCAAGAATTTCACTCAGCTTCTCTCCTACCCTTTCGCTTGCATTCACTAAGGTGAGGAGATCACCGACCATTGTTTTTGCAACGAACTCCCAGATTTCAACCATTCTTGCAAGGGTGTTTGCAATTCTGTCTGCTGTCGGCCTTACGGTCATGCCTCCAGGATACTCGCTTGCGTGATGCGGGAACTTGCCTCCCCAGAGGGCAACTATCTCGGTAGCCTTTCTCTGAATCTCTATGGCCTTTACGTAGCTCGATCCTAGGCTTAGCTTTGCAACTCCTGCTTTGCCTAAAGCTGGAGGAACCATTGGAGGATGCTTGCATATAATGCCCAACTCTGGGCCGACTAACACGTAGGTGTGGGTTATGTGATCGTAGATAAAGAAAGCTCCGTGCAGTATATTTCTCATCAAAATAGCTGCTGGTGTTGGCTGAACACCAAAAGCCCTCTCAATCGCCTGTATAGAAGTTTCAGCGTGTGCTGCTGGGCAAACGCCGCATATCCTCTGCGTTATAAACCAAGCATCCCTTGGATCTCTACCCTTCAAAAATATTTCAAAGCCCCTGAAAAGAGTCCCACTACTTCTTGCCGTTCCAACTACCTGCCATACACCAGTTGATGTCTCAACGTCTTTGACGTCCATTTCAATGCGAAGATGACCTTCAATTCTTGTAACGGGATCAACAACAACTGTTGTAGCCATAATCTATCCCTCCTCTACTTCTCTTCCTCTTCACGTTCATACCTCTCCTTACTCGCAAGACGCTTTGCTGCATGAATTGCAATGCCAGCTGCCGTTGCAGCAATCAGGCCCTCTCCAAGCTTGGTTGCGTCAACGCCCAGAACACTTGGTAGGCCTGGAATCTCCTTGTAGAATGGCGAGAAGCGGTCAGGAAAGCCTGGTTCAGCGCATCCAATGCATGGAGCTCCGACTTCAACACAGTAGCTCACGTGGTTGTTCCACTTTCTGATCGCACAATCAGTGTGAACC
>QMZF01000200.1 GCA_003663055.1 Archaeoglobales archaeon
AAGCGTAGGCATTATCGATGGGAGGAATACGAGGATGGAAAACGTTGAAGATCTGAAAAGAAAGCTCGGAAAGATACTTGAAACTTCTCAGTTTAAAGAAGTTCATCTTTCGCCCAACACCGGGCTGGAGTTCTTGCCAAGGGTAAAAGCGTTTGAGAAGATGAAACTTCTATCTGAGTTAAAGAAGGTAATAGATGAGGTGGTTTAGTGAAAACGACAGTTGTCGGCAGCTACCCGAAGCCGAAGTGGCTCACAAGCATTGTTTCGAAGTTCAAGGAGGGAAAAGTAAGCGAAGAAATGCTTGAAGAAGCTTATAGGGATGCTGTTAAAGCAGTTGTGAAAGACCACGAGATGGCTGGAGTGGATATAATTTGGGATGGGGAGATGCGAAGGGAGGAGATGACATCGTACTTTGCGGAGCGAATCGACGGCTTTGTTATATATGGAGAAGTGAGGGTTTGGGGCAACAACTACTACCCGAAGCCTGCGATAGTCGATGAGCTTAGATATAGAGATGAGCTTGCTGTTAACGACTACCTCTTCCTGAAAGAGGTAACAGACAAAGCGATAAAGGTTCCAATTACCGGAGCTTACACGATCGTTGACTGGAGCTTTAACGAATACTACAGTAGCAAGGAAGAAGCCGTCTATGCACTGGCAGAAGTGCTTAACGTGGAGCTAAGAAAACTTGTAAGAGCAGGGGCAGACTATATACAGCTCGACGAGCCGGCAATTTCAACGCATCCTGAGGAACTCGAAATAGCTAAGAACGCTGTTGAGATTACAACAAAAGGCGTAAACGCATATCTGGGCATTCACATCTGCTATGGTGACTATTCCACAATATTCCCCGAAATTCTGGAGTTCAAAGTTGACCAGCTGGATTTCGAATTTGCCAACAGAAACTTCGAGGATTTAAAGCTGCTGAGAGAATACGACTTCACAAAGGACTTGGGATTCGGATGTATAGACGTGCACACAAAGCGCATCGAATCTGTAGGCGAAGTTAAGGAGAGCATAAAAAAAGCCCTCGAAATTGTGGAGCCGGAGAAGCTCTACGTCGATCCAGACTGTGGTTTAAAGCTTTTACCCAGAGAAGTGGCATTTAAAAAGCTTGAAGTTATGGTAAAAGCTGCAAAGGAGGTTGAAGAGTGGTTAGAGTGAAGCTTTTGCATTACACAAAAAATGGAGTTGAGTTGATAGCGAACTCTGCAAGGGTGAGTGGAATTCCCGAGCATTTGAGCGATAGAGAAATCGTCAGAATTATTGTGGAGAATGACTACAGCAGCGTTCTTGAGCACATAGTCTTTACGTTCGATATTTCTGAAATAAGCTTGGCTTTAAGCAGAGAACTGCTTGAACATCGCATTGCCAGCCATACCGCCCGTTCTACACGCTACAACCTTGAAAAAGAATTCGGCTATGTTATCCCGGAATTAATAGGAAAGGATGAGGAACTCGTCGATTTATTCAGAAAAGTGATGGAGGATGCCAGACAGAACTACATCAAAATCTACGAGAGAATGCTGGAGAAGGGATATTCAAAAAGTGAGGCAAGGGAAGTTGCGAGGTATGTTCTTCCAATGGCGACTCACACGCACTACATCTGGACGATAAACGCGAGGAGTCTTATAAACTTTCTTGGACTTCGTCTTTGCGCGAGAGCGGCTCCAGAGATGAGGGAGCTTGCGAGGAAGATCTATGATATAGTCGTCAAGATTTATCCGGAGATTTTTGAAAACATTGGCTGCAGAGGGTACAATCTCGGTTTGTGTCCTGAGAACGAGGCAAGGCCCGCTAACTGCCCCTACAGAAACAAAATTCCAGCAAAGGAGCAGGTTAAGGCCGAATGGCAGAAAATTTAGACTTTTGTCGAAGATAAATTTTATTTTTATTATAACCAAATTTTCTAGCCAAAATATCAAATATCTCAGCAATGCGTTCAATTCCTTTGGCTCCTATTTTACCTAGTTCTCTAACTATTTCAGGATGAGTACCCACAACCGTACCTACAGTCTTCTGGTGAATTGTGTGCTCCAATCGCCTAAGAAAACGCTCCTCACTCATTATATCGTAAATAAGCTCTAGTATGTTATCGGTCAGTTTATGAAGAAGCTCGGGACTGCACAACTTCTTGTATTCAAAAATATACTGTAGAAGATCGTCACGTAATTTACGCTCTATTTCCCCTATAACTTCATCCGTAATTCTATCATTGCAAATGCTTTATAGCTTCTTCAGATAATATGCTCAGCAACCTTTGTTCGGCTCTATCCAATATGCAGTGTAGTATGTAGTAGGATTGCCCTTTTTGACCATATTTTTGTGCAACATCGATAGCTGCCTCTCAAGTACTTTTTCATCCCAGCAACCTGCATCATGATTCTCAACGTGTGTAGAGTCTATAAGATAGTCGATCTCTCGTTCTGAGAAACCTAAAAGTTTTGTCCCCCATTTGCTGTGAATTTTCCATGAAGGCATTCTAACGCCTCCAACATTTAACAATTTTTTTATTAACCATGTGATCAAGTAAATAAATCTTTCAAATTTCAAACATAAGCTCTTCCTCCGTCAATAATGCCGGGAAATAACTCAAGCTGGTTAAAAAGGAGACCTTCGATTTCTGTTAATCTTTGAATATTTTTAATTAATGTTGTTTATTTTTCCGATTATGTCTTCTGATATGCGAAAGTCTTTGCCCCGAAGCACGAAGCTCCAATAGTAGAAAACCGGAGAATTTGCCGAAAACGTCGGGTTTTGCCGTTGGAGATGCCGTCCACACTCCGGAATACTGAGAAAAGTTTGAAATTATCTACTACGTCGATCCTGATTTAACGCTCACAAGCTTGCATAAAATCCTGAACATGGGCTGGGATTACCTCATTCCCGGACACGGAAATGTTTTCGAGAGAAGAAGCCAGAAGAGTTGTGAAGCACAACCTCAGGATGTTTGAAAAGGTTTGATAAGGCAATTTTCATTGCACTCCGGAGGAGGGCATAAAGGAAGTCGATCTGATCTCGAACGTTGCAAGGGCAATAAATGCGAGGTGAAAAAGCTCTGTTCGTCATTATGCAATACGGGACATGTTGCAAGCATGTGCCGCGGACTTGTGGAAATATAGGCGAGCGGGACGCTATTTTTCTGACAAGAATTAGCAAAAAATATAGATTCAGTATCACTTTTTAAAACAATTACCAAAAATGTTATAACTAGCTGAAAGAAGCTGGAATCATGAGAACCGAGGTGGAGCTAAGGGGACACATCATCGACTCACTGACTCTGCCAAAGGTGCTGGATGCGATAATGGAGAT
>QMZF01000201.1 GCA_003663055.1 Archaeoglobales archaeon
CTAAGCCTCTTTCTAAGGTTTTCTTCACTTATCTCCCTCAGATCGTCGATTGTGTAAAGCTCAACCCCATCGATGTCTGCAACGCTTTCCTCAACATCTCTTGGAAGTGCAATGTCTATAAGCAGTATTTTCTCCTTTTTAACGCCCACGACTTTTTCAAGCATTTCCCTTGTAATTATGTAATCCTTCGAGGCCGTGGCAGTTATCACAACATCGCTCTCAACTATGTATCTCTCCAGCTTGTTGAAGGGCACGGCTTTCCCGCCAACCTCTTTTGCAAGTTTTTCTGCTCTGGAAAAAGTTCTGTTAGCAATCAAAGTTTCACAGTCCTTGTGAGCTAAAGCTCTTGCTACCAAACTTCCCATCTCACCCGCTCCAACTACGAGGACTTTTTTACCGCTCAGAGTACCAAGATTCCTTTCTGCAAGCTCTACCGCAGCGGAACCTATTGAAATCGAACCTTTGTTTATATTGGTAAGCTTTCTAACCTTCTTCCCAACTTGAATTGCTTTAGAGAAAACAACGTCTAAGATGTCACCAATTCCACCATACTGCTTGCTTATATTGTAAAAATCCTTTACTTGGCCAAGAATTTGATCTTCACCAACCATCATCGACTCTAAGCCTGATGCAACTCTAAGCAGGTGTTCTAGACAAGCATCGTTTTTGTGTATCTCAATAACCCTTTCAGAAACACGCATGAGCTTTGCAAAATCTTTAAGGGTTTTTTCGGTCTCAGTGCCGACAACGTAGACTTCAACACGGTTACAAGTCATGAGAATTGCGCACTCGGAGACGTTAGGGTAGCGAAGGACTCGTTCAATTAACGCGCGGCAATCACCATGCCAAGCTTTCTCAATTTCTTCCAGCGTAGCTTTCTTGTGTGAAACCACGAGGTTTGCTATCTCCATTTTTTCACCTACAGCTAGGTTAAGGGAGGACGACTTTAATCAATATAACATTAACTTTTTAGCCATCATGTTAGCTTTTTAAAGCTTTCCTTAAATCTCGAGGTCCACGAGATAAGAATGTCGAGAAATACGGCAAAGATTCCAACGATGTAGATGGCATCGAACATACCAGCTCCACCAACGGTAATAAACTTGCTGTTAAAAGCGCTCAACCTCGGAATGTTGAGAATGTCCGCTCCTATAATCATGCCAACGCTTCCGGAAACGTAGGCAAGTGGAGCTGGTCTATCGGAGGCGTAGAGGGAGTAGAGTGACGCCACTATTATTGGAGTCACGAGGTCTGTTATGCCCACACCAAAGTGTCCAACCACTGCATTTTTATTGCAAACGTATGCAAGCAAAGCAATACCAATAACTGCCTTTAGTGCAGGAACTCTTCCAGAAGCTATCAGCTTTGCGGAAATGAACAGAGGAACAACAAAACCGGCGATGTCGGCGTAGATGTTTAAGTCGTCGTACGTTGCTACGTGGATCGGATGGATAATAAATTCGACTGCCGGGGGTAGTATGAGTATTGCAAACGCGTCGATTTTGTCAAAACCGGCGTTTTCAAGGAGTCCAAAAATATGCTCCAACGCCAATGCAAAAAGTAAAACGAGGCCAAGTAGTACGGCAAGATGAATCATCAGAATGAGTTTGGAAATGTTTTACAAAAACTTAACTACTCCCTAACTCCAATTATGGACTTCTGAGATCTTGGAATCCTTCTTCTCCTCTTTCCATCTGATGTGTACTTCTGGTTTGGCCCGGGCTTCTTGTAGTTCTGATACTTGCCCGGAACGAGTCTCGTTTGTCCTTTCCTCCCCTTTATCTTGATCCACGTTGTTGTGCCCGTTTTACCCATGGCAAGCCTTTTTCAACGCAGCTTAAAAATATTGTGCTTAGGTTAGTTGTAGTAAGGAGAAAGGGAATTAAAAAATTTCAGAGTTTCGAGTCGTTATTTCATTAGCGGTAATTACACAAACGTTTATTAACATCTCACCGTATAAAAAACATGGAACTGGAGTTCAAGGGAAATGAGATTATTATGAGGGGCAAGACCATCACGGAGCTTGATAAATTTGTTTTTAATTTTATCGAACTGCTTGATATTGACTACGTTGTGAGTGGATACGTTGCAATTCTTTTCGGCAGGTCGAGGGGGACGGAGGACATAGACGTGCTTATCGAACCCATTACCTACAATAAATTTAAAGAATTGTATGAAAGAACTGTAAAGAGGGGTTATTATTTTTTGAACTCCGATAGGCCGAACAACCTTTACGAGATGTTGGAGGAGAGATCAGCCGTCAGGATAGCAAAAGAGGATACAATAATTCCAAATATTGAATTGAAATTTACAAAAAATGAATTTGATAAATTTTCCATTCAAAATCGCCTGAAAGTAGTGGTAAACGGCGAACAAGTTTATATCTCGCCAATAGAGATTCAAATCGCATACAAGCTATATCTCGGCAGTGATAAAGACGTAGAGGATAAATGCTAAGGGTGAGATTTATGGTATTGGATAGAGAAAGGAACCTCCTCCAAAGACTTGAATTCGTTCGGTTCTATGCAAGATGGGTCAAGTCCGTACCTAACGAAGTCTGGAGCGAGCAGCAGGCAGTAATAATTAATAGCATGGTGAAAAACGCGAGGAACTTTATGATGTCTGTTGAGGAGTATCTGGAATTGAAGAACCGTAAAGAAAGATTAAAACAATCCAGATCACTTTAGTAGTTTTGGTCGTATCACCTATACGAACCCTTTACCGTGGGTTGGGGATTAAAAGTCTTACCGTGGATTACAGCGACGTGTCCACTTAACATAAAAATACCACCTCAATCGATTGTAATAAAGCATAAAAAGCTTACAGGACATATTCCAGTTTCTAACAGATTTCTTAGCTGTAATTGAACAGAAGATCTTTATCCTCTGCTTTAGCGAAGAAAACACAGATTCAACAACTTTCACCGGAAGGACTATGTTCAAATTCTCCTAATCCCTGACAACGATCACATAAACCCTCCACCCGATATACCTCTTGGGCACATCAACCTTTGCTGAATTACCGAATGGAGTTACTCTTTTCTCAAAAACAACCTCTACAGGTTTCTCAAGAGGTATTTCAAGAATCTAAGTGAAGAGGTTTTTCAGCTGATAAGAGGTTGATAAGGCAGAGAGGAGAGACAGGAGGGAAATGGCTTTGTTTACCATCTCGGGTTTTGGGCCTTGGTGGGAAATTTTAAATATTTTTTTCACTAAAGAAACTTTGGTGGGAAAATGCTGATAAAAGTGGATTCAAGAGGCAGATTATACATCCCAAAGAAGATTAGGGAAAAACTCGGCAATGA
>QMZF01000202.1 GCA_003663055.1 Archaeoglobales archaeon
GATCTTGAAACCCTGATTAAACTTGCCAGCGACTTAAAGAAAGCGGGAATGCGTGAAGAGTTCATTGAAGACATCCTCTTCCGAAAACCTTCGATCCTCGACAAGAGGGAAATGAGAAGGGCAATAACCATATCGCTGTTCGTTGTTTACTTTACACTGCTGGCATACTCTCTTTACACACCCATTCAGCTTGATAGCATTACTCTGCTTTTATCCGTCGTTGTAGCATTTTACTTCGGTTCAAGGGCTGTTGAAAGCGGTATCAGCCTCTACAAGGCTAAAGGTAATAGGAAGTCCGTGGAGATTGAGAAAAGGCCCGTAGAAGCAGAATCTGAAACTGAGGGTGTAGAAAGCATGGAAGAAAAGAGAGAAAAAGAAGCATCGGAAACAAAGTAATGCAAAAGGGTTAAGCATGCCGTACGAAGACCTCAGGGAATTCATCGAAAGACTTGAAATCGAGGGCGAGCTTGCAAGGATAAAGCACGAAGTCAGTCCAATCCTTGAAATGACTGAAATTGCAGATAGAGTTGTTAAGGCTGGAGGTAAGGCCTTACTCTTCGAAAAACCGAAGGGTTACAACGTTCCTGTCCTCATGAACGCCTTTGGGACTGAAAAAAGGATGAAGCTTGCTCTCGAAGTTGAAAGGCTTGAGGAAATTGGGGAAAGGCTTGTTGGGCTTACCAAAATCAGACCATCTTCGCTGCTCGACGGCCTCAAAAGTCTTGGAGCTTTAAAGGACATCACCTCTTTTATGCCTAAAAAAGTGAAAAAAGGCCCGTGTAAGGAAGTTGTGATGGATGAGCCAAACCTAAAGAGGTTTCCCATTTTAAAGTGCTGGCCGAAGGATGCCGGCCAATTCATAACCCTTCCAGCAGTCATAACTAAAGACCCGGAAACAGGCGAGTTAAACGTTGGAATGTACCGCATGCAGGTTTTCGACGAGAAAACGACCGGAATGCACTGGCAAATTCACAAGCATGGGGCAATGCACTTCAGGAAGCTTGCGGAGAAGGGAGAAGATAAGCTGGAGGTTGCCGTAGCGATAGGTGTCGATCCAGCAATTCTCTACGCCTCAACGGCTCCTCTGCCAGAAAACTTGAGCGAGTTCATGTTTGCAGGTTTCATAAGGAGGGAAAGAGTAAAACTCGTTGATTGTGAGACAGTAGATTTGCAAGTTCCAGCAACAGCAGAGATAGTCCTTGAGGGCTATGTTAAGGTTGACGAGCTTCGCATCGAAGGGCCTTTCGGCGATCACACCGGCTACTACACCCCTCCGGAGCCCTATCCCGTCTTTCACGTTACCTGCATAACTCACCGCGAGAACCCGATATACCACGCAACAGTAGTTGGCAAACCGCCGATGGAGGATGCGTGGCTTGGGAAAGCAACTGAACGCATTTTCCTGCCCATAATCAAAATGATACATCCTGAAATAGTAGATATGAATCTGCCCGTCGAGGCAGCATTCCATAATTTGGCTATAGTTTCGATAAAGAAGCGCTACCCAGGACATGCAAAGAAGGTGATGTTCGCTTTATGGAGCATGGGAATGCTTTCGCTAACGAAGGTTGTTATAGTCGTTGATAGCGATGTTAATGTGCACAACATGCAGGAAGTAATATGGGCCGTAACGACTCGCTTTGATCCCGCAAAAGACGTTGTAATCATACCGGATGCGCCGATTGACAGCCTTGACCATTCTACGTACAAACAAAACCTGGGCGGGAAGCTCGGCATTGATGCAACGAAGAAGTGGAAGGAGGAGGGCTTTGAGAGGGGGTGGCCTGACGTTGTTGAGATGAGTCCTGAAGTGAAGGAGAAGATCGATGCCATATGGGGTGAGATTTCGAGGCTCGTGCTTTGATGCTGGTTAGTAAGGTAAGACATAAATAGACTTAAGTAAGAAAAAAATATTAGTGGTTGGATGACAAGCGTCAAAGTTTCCACAAAAGGGCAGATTGTCTTACCTGCAGACATCAGGAAGAAGTACGGAATAGAAGAAGGCGGAGAGGTGGAAATACTGGACTTTGGTAAAGAGATTGTAATAGTCCCTGTTCCAAAAGTCAGACCAAGGCTTCATTAAGTTCAAGCGCCCCGTTTCTGAAATAATGGCAAAAGTAAAAGAAGAAGAAAAGAAATTTGAGGAGCGCAGGAGATGAGATATGTTCTGGATAGCTTCGCTCTTTTAGCCTATTTTGGCGATGAAGAGGGGGCAGATGTAGTTGAGAATATTTTTAACATGGCTAAAAAAGGTGAAGCCAACGTTTACATGAGCTACGTTAATCTTGGGGAGGTATACTACATAATTTACAGAGAAGAAGGTGTTGACAAAGCAAACGAGACTCTGGCTCTAATAAAAAGGCTACCTATCGAGTTTGTGGAAGTAAACGATAAAATTGCTCTCACAGCTGCAAGAGTAAAAGCCACTCATAGACTTTCTTATGCTGACGCCTACGTTGTTGCTACTGCAATCGATAGAGATGCTGAGTGGTTACTGGTGATCCCGAATTCAGAAATGTTGATGTCAAGATTCTTTGGATTCGACAACCAAGTCATTAAGTTGTACGATTGAGGTGGTTGTTAAGAAACTCATTATAAAAAATTGGCCCTGTTTCATCATACTTGGAATTTCACCTCCACATATAACTTTCCCGATCAACTCCCGAATAAACGACTCATACCTCTCCCTCTCAACATATCTTCTCAGCAGTAAATTCAGCAGATTTCTGGCCCCTCTAGCACTCCAGGACATCCATTTATTCTTCATTCTCTTCGCTATTTCTCCCATTAACCTCTCCATCCAGTTGTTGTGCTAGGGAATTGCTATTCCCTCAAGCTTCTTGTAGGCAAACAAAAGAATGCCTTTCATATGCCTTTTGAAGAACCTTGAAACCCTCCAATAACCTTTCGATTCCATCTCCTCAGCAAATTCATTCAGAGCTTTCTCCGCTTTCTTAATTCTGCTCTCTAAATCTGGCTTATCAAGAGAGTTCTTTAACCTCAGCAAAATCCCTTTAACTCCATTCACATACCTCTTTCTTGTTTCGAGATCAACCCCATGCTGCCATAGCTTGTAGTTAACCTCTCTCCAGACGTGAATCAAGTCGATCTGCCTTTCTTCAAAGCAATTGAGATCTTTGTCAGCATCTCCCACGACTGCTGCTCTAATTTCATACCTTTCTCTCATTCCCTGATAGCCTTCGTTGACTCCAACGATGACGCTTCTTCCGGCGACAACCTTTACCTCAAGCTTCCCTTCACATC
>QMZF01000203.1 GCA_003663055.1 Archaeoglobales archaeon
AAGGGGGAGAAGACTGGAAGGACTGGGCTTGGGCTTTACTTGGTTAAGACCTTGATGGAGAGGTATGGTGGGAGTGTTGAAGTTGAAGATAACGAGCCTGAAGGGAGTGTTTTCGTGTTAAAACTCAAGGAGGTGTAATAAATGATATTTATGTGTATAATTCTTCGTAAGATTCTTGCCACAATTATTAACTTTCTTGATCCTTTTAATGTCTTAAACTCCCTACTTCCTATGAATAAGGATGTGGAAGCATGCACGCAGGAATAGCGTATAGCGATAAAAAGGATAGCCACTCTGCTGCTAAAAATGCAGCAGAGGAGGCGGTATCCCAAATCGGCAGTGCTGACATCATAATCTTACTTTCGACAGATTATTACGACCAAGAGGTTGTTTTATCAACAGTTTTGGAGGTTACAAACTCCAAAGTCGTCGGTTGCTGCACCGCCGGTTTAATCACTCCCGATGGTGTTCTTAACAGGGGAGTTGGTGTTTGCGCGCTCAAAGGAGTTGGTGCTGCAACATATTTAGGGAGGACTGGTGGTTGGACTGGAGGAGAGAGTGCTGGAAAGGCTCTTAGAAAGGTTAAAAAAGGTACGATCCTCGTGTTTCCTGATGGTTTTGCTAACGAAATTCCAGATTTCTTGAGGGGTGTTTACAACGCTTTGGGACCCGATTACGTTTACCTCGGCGGAGGTTCTGGAGACAACCTGATGAGTACGGAAACATACCAATTTACTGAAAAAGGTGTTATAAAAGGTGGCTTTGCCTTGGCCGCATTTGGATGGACTCTTAGTACGGCCGTTGGGCACGGATGGGCGCCCATAACATCTCCCATGGTAATTACTAAAGCTTCAGGTAGAATAGTCAGTGAGATCGAGGGAGAAAATGCGTTTAAGGCCTATTCAAGACTTGTAAAATGCGGTAAGAAGAACTTTGCGTATTATGGCATGCAACATCCCTTTGGCTTGACAGGCGCCTGCGGTAGCTTCCTAATAATAAGAGATCCCATTGCTGTGCGAGAGGACGGTAGTATAGAACTCGTTAGTGAAGTGCCACAAAATTGTGTGATTACGATTATGGGTTGCAAGCATGATGACCTTATAAAGACGGCAGAAAATGTTGCTGAAGTTGCGGTAAGTGGTGTAAAACGTCCTAAGTTTGCTTTAATTTTTGATTGTGTTTCGAGGAAGTTACTTCTGGGTAAAAAATTTAATGATGAGGTAGCAGCTATAAAAGATGTGCTTGATGTCCCCTTTATCGGCCCACTTACATTTGGTGAAGTTCATTCTTCGTTTAGCGTACCGATTTTCCACAATAAAACCGTAGTAGTAGCGGTGGGGGGAGAGAAATGAACGAGATTTCCGAGTTCCTTATCCTTCACGAGCTGCTGGCACTTCCGATCCCAGCAGATGACAAGGAGTTTAGAAGGGACTTAATAGAAAGGGCAACAAGAGTTCTCGGTGTTAGGAGGCTTGCTTTGATAGTAAGGTTTGGAACAAAAGAGCGCGTTATTCTTCTTGGATTCAGGAGCAAGAGAGCTGCAATGAAAGCGATAGAAGATGCAGAGAATAAGGATAACGTTTTCATTCATAAATTCGATGATGGGGTTATATACCTTGAGCATCCAACAGAAATAGGAAAAAGAGCCAGGTACTTTAAATTATTTGCTAAACGTGTGGAAGAGATGATAAGGCATCTTATACTCGAAGAAAAAAGAGTTGAACTCGAGAAAAAAGAGGCACTTTTAAAATCTATTCCAGACCCCGTAATTGTAATTTCGCCGGATGGTACTATAATAGATGCTAACGATGCGTGGATTTCCACTTGTGGACTTTCCCGCTCCGAAATGTCAGGAAAAAAGATCTATGAGCTTCCTTGTTTTGAGGATAAGAGCAAAGTGAAGTTTGTAGAGATGCTAGGAAAGTGGAAAGAGAAGTTTGAAGTAGTTGTTGTTTCTAGCGGAAAACCAAAGTACTTCGAGATTAACCCGGCTGTAATAGAGGATAGTGGCGATTACATACTCATATGTAGGGATGTCACAGAACTGAAAAAATTAACCACCAAGTTTTGGCGCACTGTTGATTTGCTCGAAACCCTCGTTGATTCGATTCCTGATATAGTTTACTTCAAAGATACACACGGAAGGAACACCCTTGTAAACAAAGCTTATGCTGAGCTGCTAGGAAAAACAAAGGAGGACATCGTAGGAAAGAGGGACGATGAAATTTTACCTCCACATCTAGCTGCCCAGTGCAAAGAGAGTGATGAACTTGTGATAGCAAAAGGGGAAGTTGTAAGAACCGAAGAAATTGGATACATTAAGGGTAAAAAGACCATCTTTGAGACTGTAAAAGCTCCTGTTTACGATAAAAACGGAGAATTCATTGGAATAGTAGGAATAAGCAGGGATATGACCGAGCGCATAAGAGCGGAGGAGCTTATGCGGTTTAGGGCGCTCATGGATTACAGTAACGATGGCATATTCCTCGTCGATGCTGACAGTGGTAGAATAATAGACGTAAACCTGACAGCGTGTGAGAGGCTGGGCTATAGCAAAGATGAACTTCTTGAGAGAAAGATCACAGATGTTCTAGAGCTTCCTGCTTGGGAGGGGCGAGTAGTAGAAGGTTGGCACATAAGAAAAGACGGCAGTAGATTTCCAGTCTCGGTTAGCCTCAAAAAAAGTGAACTTGAGGGTAGAAATTATCTTGTAATAATAGCAAGAGATATAACAAAATTAAAAGATGCCGAAGAGAGAATTAAAAAGATGAACAAACATTTAAGTCTGCTGAATAAAATACTTAGACATGACATAAAAAATGGCTTGACAATAATTAAAGGCTACCTAGACCTTTACAGAGAAACGGGCAATGAAGAATTCCTCGATAAAATAGAAGAAAGAACCGAAGTTTGCACAGAACTCATAAGTATTGTAAGAGAAATTGAGGAAGCGATAATGCCAGAAAAAGGGCTCAAACCTGTTAACCTCTCAAAAATCCTAGAAAGAGAAATAGAAGCGATAAAAGACAAGGCCAATGTAAGCGCAGTTATTTCAGAAGACATAGCAGTACTCGCAGATGATATGATCTCATCTGTTTTCTCAAACCTTCTCCTCAACGCTATTTTCCACAACGACAAAGAAGAAAAGAAGATATGGGTTACTGTAAGCAAGGAAGATGGATGGGTTGAGGTAAGAATAGCAGACAACGGCCCTGGAATTCCGGATGAATTTAAGGAGGAGATATTTAAA
>QMZF01000204.1 GCA_003663055.1 Archaeoglobales archaeon
CTTATGAACGAATATCCTTGGATATTCAACAGCTCTTTTGTATCCGTGGTTGTTCTCCCAGACAGCTCCGTTCTCTAAAACTATTTCGATGTCTTCGTACTTGTAATTCAGGGATTTGACGTACCCCTCGAAAACAGGTATCGAATTTCTAACGACACGCAAATGCGTCTCATTTGCAATCCAGAACGAACCGTGCAGCTCAACCTGTATGCTTTGCAAAGGAGCCCCGCCATAGGTTGAGGAGGCAAGAACGTTTTGAATTCTCTTAAAGCTCTGCCTTAGCCCCTCAGCTTTAAACTTCGAACTTGTATCTTCAATCATGCTATGCGTGTGCATGTACGCATATGAGATCGAAACGATAACGACTCCGAGGATGAGCAGGTATCCAACGGTTTCCGAAACTCCCTTAGAATCCATTTTTTTCATTTCAGCCCCACCTCATAAAAGATTACGTAGGAATTAGCGGTGATGTTTATTTCATTTCCGGATGCGGAGTAGTTGAGTCCGATACTGTCAAAGTAATCCTTCCACGCTTTGGCATTGCTCGTTATTATCTTTATCGAACTTCCCCGAATTAGGGTGACGTTTTCGAGGCTTAGAGTAATTTGGCAAGTTCCCCGCCCAGCGAAGGATAGATTTCCGCTGAAAGAAATTATTGGCATGGTTAGCTTCTCATCAAAGTAAACGCTTGGATACGAGAGCATGTTTACTGTTTCTCCCCTCCTCTCAACTATCGCTCCATTTTCAAAGACGAGCTCCCAGTCCCTTCCAGATATGCTAATTGAGGAAACGTTGTAGCTTACTCCATCAACTACTATGATGGGTTCATTCCTGAAGCTTATCGAAACACCCGTCAGCTTGATTGTTGCTGTTGCTTTTGGCTCTACACCAGTCCTAATTCTGTCTATCTTATCCTTCAGCTCCAGCAGGTCAAAGTAGGAATTTCTGTATCTTATGTACTCCTCACCCTTCGAAATCGTTGGATATGAAGATACGTAGAGAAAAGCTACGGTAATAGTTATAATTCCAAGAATCAACGCAGCTCCGGCAACTTCTGATGATGCCCTCATGAAATTGTCACCTTCGGCTTTTCAACTTCTGAGCACCTCAAATCAATCACGCTAAGGTTTACGGTTTCTATGCTGACAAACGGGTAGGGCATGTAGGTAACGTTGCTAACTCCAGGCACGTCGAGCTGGTAATCGCCCGATTCGTTAGCTTTAACCTTAAAAACGAGCTCCACCTCATCGCTTATGTAGACTTCGGATACGTTAAGCCTTATAGCTTTGCCATAGGCAGTATCAAAGACCTCTGGACTGCCAACGCTTGCGTTTCCCTTAGAGCTAACGCTAACGTCAACCAGTTCAAGATCGTACGGAACGACATCCGTAATCGTTACGTTCTTCGCTGCTATTTTGAAGGCTTTTTCAATGTCTTTGTAAGCATCAATCAGTTCTTCAAAACTCGTTGCGGTATAGAAGCACTTTTCGTCCTTTCCGGGTTTGTAGCTTGCGATATCTCTAAGGAGATCTTCATCAGCATAGTAACCAAAGGCAATCGTGCAGATTGAGATGTTTTCATTGCCGATCTTTGTACTTTTTATCTCCTCAGCTTTCTCTATGATTTTATTCTTACTGGTTATGCCAGTTGTAGGCTTTCCATCGGAAAGAAAGATGATGAGCGGTTTCGTGCCTATGATATACGTTGTGTTTTCGTTGATTGTCTTGTTTGCGTATTCTAATGCTTTATAGAAGTTCGTCAACCCACCAGCATCTAATTCTTTTATTATGCTCGTAACATTTTCGATATCGGTGGTTAAATACTGCAAATAGGGGGAATCGTTAACTTTATGCTGCGTTACATCCGAGTTAAAATCAACGAGTCCTACAAAATCTTTGTCTCCTAGATAACTGTTAAAAGTTATAGCAGCAATTTTTGCGGAATCTATTTTAGCTATGTCCGCTATCACTTCATAAATAGATGAATTAATGCGGGTTGGTACGATGTAAACCGTATGGTTTCCAGCATGGGTGCTTATTTTCTCCAGATCACATTCGCCATGACAAAGATCGTGGTCAAACCAAACGTAGAAATACTTCTTATATTCGTCTGCCAAATGTACCCAGATTGTATACAAGTCATTTTCAGTGTAACCAGCTGGGAGATTGATAGTTTTCGTTCTAAAGGAGGGTGTATAGCTTGTCGAAAATTCGGCAACTTTCTGCCAATTACCCGACTTAACGAAGATTTCTAAGCGAAGGGTTAAGCTCTTTGGAATGGCAGCCATAACTCGAAAAGTCCAGTTTCCGACTTCACTCCCTTCAACCCCCTCACTGTAATAAACCCCGTGTTTTGAGGGGTCTCCTATTTTATCTTCTGCATAAAGTTCATCACCATTTGGCTTTTTAATGTGTAGCTTCACCACATCATCTTCGGTTATACATACCCAGTCCCAGTGAATACAAACAGGGCCAAAACCTGGAAAGTAAAAGTACTGTAAGCAAACCAACCGACAGCAAGTATCATCGTACCATGGACTGAGGTCATCCGTAGTATAAGCCTTTATCTTGATCCTCTTACCCTTAAACGTATCGTTCACGTTAAAAGTAATCGTCCATACGTTTGGCGTTATGCTGCCTGAAAATGATTCGTAAAACGTGGGGTAATCCATACTTCCGGAAGTATCTATTGTGTGAACTACTGTGAGATTCGATGCCCTCTCTTCGGTCATGAAGCCGCTGCCCTGAAGATAGACGTGAACTTCCGCAGTTTCTCCGGGAGCGACCTGCTGAGGAACAACGTACTTCTTTATTAGCAATCTGGGCTTAACAGAGGTGTTTTTCGTGATTGCAAGGGTTAGGCTATCTGTATCGTTTAAGTTGAAAACCGTATCAAAAACGGTCAGGCTAACGTTGCAGTAGGCTGTTTTGTTTGTAGCATCGTAGGTGCAGTAGTTCGTAAACTCGGTTTCATTCCACAATACTTTGATTCTTACCTCTGATTCATCCATATTTCCCTCAATTGTGCTCCCGTTCCAGAGTCTGATTTCCCATCTCCACCAGCCGAACGCTGAGGACTTTGAAACGTCGAATTCAGCGGTTTCGTTTGCAAGAACGGTTGAGGGTCTGGCAATTAAGACAGCCTTTGGAAAAACGGGAGATTTTCTTGTGTATTTGACCTCATGCCTGGCTGAAAGGCTGTAGGTGAAGCCTTCGGGTTCAAGGTTTAGTGTTAAAGCCCCCA
>QMZF01000205.1 GCA_003663055.1 Archaeoglobales archaeon
AAGGGAACAACTACCTCTGTTCGATCCGCATCGTTTGCGAGATTTACCAGGGTTTTGTGCTTCTTTGCAACTTCAAAGACTATGTCGTTGACCTCGAGGTTCGGGATAGCTACAGTAACGAGGTCGCTCCAAGCAATGAGTTTTTCAAGTACTTCTCTATCGAAAGCGTTACCCTTAATCAGCTCAACCCTTCCCTCTTTCTCAAGTTCCTTCAGCTCCTCATTAAAATCAAGGCTCAGTACTTTAACGATAGCTCCCGCTTCTAAGAACTTCTTTGCTCTTGAAGTTCCGACTCCTCCACCGCCTATTATAAGGACTTTCTTTCCCTCGAACTCAATGAATAAAGGAATTCTCATTAGCGTAGAATTGGTGTGGAGTAAAAAATACTTTTCATTGAGGCCTGAAAACAAAGGAGCAGTGATCACTACCCATGGCCATGCACTCGACTTCTTCGCCCTGAAGTCTTTCGTCGAGTATCCCTTCAAAGAGCCCCCACATGTAGCCGAATATCGTCCAGCACATTGGCTGCTTTGCCCGTTCTTTCCTCAACCTCTTATAGCCGTCACCTTCAAAGGATTCCTCTATCTTTACCCTTATTTCATCCCCTATTTCCGCCTCGATTTTGCCCCACGCAAAACCCTTTGCCCATATTGTCAGCATGTTCTTCGCTATTGCAAAGGCCTTTTCCCTAGTCAGCTTGCCGATCTCTCTTTCGTACCTCTTCCTTATTCCTCTTCCCGCTCGCAATCCACCCTTTTTAGCTGCGTTTAAGATCAAACCTTTAGCAGCTGGGCCAACTATTTTTGTAAGTTCGAGGTAAACACCTACGAGAAAGGTGTTGTACATCGCCGCTACCTGCGCTTTTTCGATGAAAATAACCTTGCCATCTGTATATCTAAGAAAAACCTTAACTATTTCGTCTCTCGTCCAGTTGGTTATGTCTTCATTAACAAGAACGTCGAAAGGATCCGAAACGCTCAAAATATTCACCCCCCAAGGAGCTCCTTAACTTTTTCACTTGCCTTTCCGAGTTCGAGCAAAACCAAGCCGAGATTTGCCTTTGGATTTGTCATCACAACGAGCAAAGCCTTACTGCCCGCTCCCGTCGCTATTATCTTTCCACTCTTCCCCTCAACTATTACCCTATCGGGGATACCCTTTCCAAGTTCAGAAGTAGCGGTTTCTGCAGCACCGAGCATGGTTGCGGTCATTGCAGCAAAAGCTTCAGCATTAACGTTCTGCGATATATCCGCTGCAATTAGCAAACCATCCCTCGAGACTATGGCCGAAGCTTCAATATCTCCGGCAGACTTCAAATCCCTAAGAACGTTTTCAAGCATTTCCCTAAGACTTGTCATACTTACCACCTATAAGAAGGCGTAACAAAGCTTCAAGGACATCATAAACACCTTTTCCATCCTTTGCAACGATAGGAACGATCGGAATGTTTTCGGGTAGGGCCATTCTCTTCCTTATCTCCTCAGGGCTTAACGCGTTCGGTAAATCTTGCTTATTTGCCGCAATGACGTACGGAAGGCCGAAGCGAGTCGTAGCTTCGAGCATTTGCTTAGCCCTCGGGAAAGTTTCTGGGTTTGCAGAATCGACGACAAGTATTACACCAAGCGCCTCTTTGCCGAGAACTTTTAGTAATGGATCGAATCTCTCCTGGCCGGGAGTGCCGAAGATATCTATCGAAAAGCCCTTAAATTCAACGTGTCCGTGGTCTAAGGCAACCGTCGTGCCCAATCTATCAACAGATACAGCCTTGTTCGAGACTGCATGCACAAAGCTCGACTTGCCTGCGTTAAATGGTCCAGTGACGAGGATTTTTGGAATGTATGCCCTTACGCCACCAGGCCTTACCAGTCTGAAAAGCACAGCAATGCCATTAACATCCGCCCAGTCGGCTTTGAGCAATCCGTAGTAGTAGCCCAGTACAACTCGGTGATGGACGCCGCCAACAGTAACGACGGCATTCGACATATCCTTAACTTTTTCAAGAACATCATCGCCGTACGGCCAAGCAACGAAGCTCAAAACAAGGCGAGAACCAGCATTCGATGCTTCCCTTGTCCAGTTCTCTGCAACTCTAATGAAATCCTCGCCGCATAGGTCTATCATAGCAGAGAATGCTCCAATAACTACAAGGTCGTTCTCCCTTATTGCCCTCTTTATCACCTCGTCCAGTTCCGAGGGATTGGACGGGTCCTTGACAACGTACCTTTCCTCCGAAACCGAACCGACGAAGCCCGAGTACGCATCAACCATGGAAAAACCAGGAAAATCGTTGAGTTCCCAGCCAAACTCTCTGAAGCGGTTTCTGACGCTCGATGGGCTCATGGTAGACGTTACGTATGCGCATCTGTATCCCTCCTCAAGGTTCGTATAGAGTGTCTGCATGGCAAAGACGTCTCCCTCAACCTCTGGATCTATGTAGTACGTTAGTGTCTTGCCCTTCGGCAAACTTCCGAGGACATCATCAAGAACGGGAATACCCACCCTCATAATACCACTACCTTCTCGTTCTCAATCGTAAACTCCTTCCAGTCCGTTCTGATGGTTGAACTTATGAACCTGAAAAACCTCTTTCCTTCCTCCTCTCTAAATTCAACAACTCCGCTGAAGAGTTGTTTAAGCGTTGTAGTAGTTTTTTCATCGTGCATGCCCTCCTCAACCACGTAAAGACCAACGGCTCCGGCAGCCCTCAATCTACTTGTAAGCACGTGAAGGAACCTGAATACTGTCTGTGGATTTAGGTACATGAGAAGGGTCGATATGGTATCGAAGGCCAGCAAAATACTTCTCACTCCCGATCTCCAGTACTCTTCGAGGAAACCATTAACTCTAACAGAAATACCCGTTAAATCCATAATAGAGACCCTTTTTATCGTATCCGTGTCTGCGATGTCCTCTATCATTGCCTTGGAAACGCAGTCGATTATTCTAAAGTCCTGAAGACCGAAGTTTCCAAACCAATCAGTGAGGGCTTCTGCCGTATCTTTGGTTGAAACGTAAATACCACCGAACCCATTGCTAACCTTCTCGTAAAATAGATTTCTAACGAAAACGGACTTACCTATCATCGGTGGGCCGTAAAGCATGAGATTGCTGCCGTTTGGTACTTCGATGTTTACGATGTCAAATTTCACCATAATAATGATAAGCAGTTCCAACATTATTTAACTTTTACCCCTACCCAACTTCTTCCTGTGCACGAGTCTGGTTATGAG
>QMZF01000206.1 GCA_003663055.1 Archaeoglobales archaeon
ACATCAACCTCCAGCTTGTACATCGAAACCTCATCATTGGCCATTATACTAAGAACGAGCGTTCGTGAAACGGGGTACATGTGTATCCTCACGTCACCAAATCTAAAGCTCGCCTCGCTTAGGTTACGGCTGAATATTTGATGGAGCATCTCCCTTATTTGTCCCTCCAGCCAGTATAAAATGCCAACGATCTCTCTTTTGGAAGCATTCACCCTGAGAAAGACGGGTATGCCGTCTATTCTATACAGCGCTACCATTTTTATTCCAGGATCCGAATAGATAGGGGATAGGATCGATGAGATCTTTGAGATCATAGTACTTCAAAACTGTCTCCTCAAGATTCCCAAAATTACCTCCTTTGCTCCGGCCGTTCTGCTCTCCGCCAGTCTTTGGAGCTTTCTCAGCAGGTCTCTGTCTATCTTTTCCTTCTTAATGCCTGCCTCTCTCAGTATTTTATCGAGATCTAATTCTTCTCTCATCGATTCAATGAACTCCCACCCCTCTACAACTATTCCAACACCCTTGAGTATCCTATATGGAAAAACGCCTTCTGCATGCCAAGAACCGCGATGCTTGATAATACGGAGCGTCCTATTGAAAGCCTCGCCATATCCTATATTTTTGAGATGAATAATACAATCTCCGAGGAAGAGAGGTATAGTAACCGATGGCTCACTTATATTTCCATTGAGGGGTTCTTCTAATGTAATGACGGCGGTCCCGACCTCTCTTAACTTCGAAAAGAACCAGTTAACGTCATTCCGCATCTCGTAGCTTAGGGGAGAAATTAGAGGTGTGAAAGAATCAATTGCTATCCTTGTGTTCTCTCCAGCCTCTGAAGCGATGAATGTGAGAAGATCATTATTTATGTAGGAAACATTTTCCGCATAGAATTTGTTTACAGCCAGCATACCGCTATCTACGTAATCCCCGATGTCGTCCCATCCCATTGCGCTTGCTATATCAACAACGTCTTTAACACCCATGTCGAATGAAATAAATATACCTTTTTCCCCCCTCTCAAGTCCTTTGAGAATGAATTGAAGAGCAAAAATTGTTTTACCCGTTCCTGTAGAACCCAGAACTATATTAACGGTATTTGGACGATAGCCAGAATCAAGAAGCTCGTCGAGACCGTAAATACCGGTCTCCACTCTCATTTCCATCATTGTTATCACCGCTATTGTATTTTTAGTCTGCACTTATAAATCTTTTCCGAGAAAGTAAGAATGTATAGGATAACGAATCAAAAATTATAATGACAAAAAATTAATTTTCCACTATTTAAAATTTTACTTATCTTCTATGCCTCTTTCTGTAACTCTAAATACGGCTTCTCCCTCTGGCAGATGCGGCGAGTCTATGAGCCGTGCCACTCTTAATTCTCCCTTGCTCTTTCTTAGATAGACGCGGAACGTGGCTGTGTGGGCAACTATGTGCCCTCCAACAGGCCTTGTTGGGTCGCCAAAAAACGTGTCTGGCTTCGCCTGAACCTGATTTGTTACAACAATGGCTGCATTGAAGATCTCGCCAAATCGCATTAGGTCGTGTAGATGCCTGTTGAGCTTCTGTTGTCTGTCGGCAAGGGTTCCCCTACCAACGTATTCCGCTCTAAAATGAGCCATCAACGAGTCAACAATTAGGAGCTTTACGTGTTTTCCTTCCCTCTTGAGCTTATTTGCAAGCTCCTTTGCGTTATCAACGAGGAGCATCTGGTGGTTTGAATTGTATGCTTGGGCAACGTATATGTTTCTCAGAACTTCTTCAGCATCAAGCCCCTTTGCTTCTGCCATTTGCATTATTCTTTCAGGCCTGAACGTGTTTTCCGTGTCTATTACGATTACTGAACCTTCCAGCCCACCGGCATCGCAAGGAAGTTGAACGTTTACAGCGAGCTGGTGACATATTTGGGTCTTCCCACTCCCAAACTCGCCAAACAGCTCTGTTATGGACTGCGTTTCCACACCACCACCAAGTAGCTCGTCAAGAGCCTTACTACCAGTAGTAATTTTTCCAATACGTTTTCTGCGCTCGAGAACTTTGTCCCCACTCTCAAATCCGCCTACGTTTGCAAGTCTCCTTGCAGCGGCGATTATCTTTGTTGCAGTGGTTTCCCCAATTTCCGCAGCGGCACTCAGTTCGGCGGGAGAAGCGACAGCAATTGCTTCAATTGTCGAAAAACCAGCTTCTCTAAGTTTTTCAGCTATTGCAGGCCCCACACTGGGCAAATCTTCAAGATCGATAACGTTTATACTGTTGGTTTCGACCTCCTCGACCATCTACTCCACCTCGTCTGCATACTCTTCGGATACTTAAGACATTTTTGGATACTGCGAAAGTGTGAAGAGTGATTAAGCATTCCACACGCTATGCACTCATCGCTTGAAATAGCAATCCTACTTCTTGCAATCATTCTCGATCTCATCTTAGCTGAACCACCAAGTTTAATCCATCCTGTAGTCTGGTTTGGGAAAGTCATCGGTTTTTTTGACTCGAGATGGAAGAGAAGAAATTTGCTGGATGTTGCAGCCGGAGCGTTTTCTACGCTAGCGGTTATAATTTTTGCTCTTGCTCTCTCTCGAATCCCCTCATTGTTGTTTCAACCGCTTTATGTTGTAGCATCTGCTTACCTCCTTTTCTCATGCATTTCGATAAGGAGTATGGTAGATCATGCGAAAGCAACGATATCGAACGGTATTAATGCGGAGAGAGTTCAGATGATAGTTAGCAGAGACACAAGCAGGCTGAATAACCATCAGCTATGCTCTGCGGTTATAGAGTCGGTTGCGGAGAACTTCGTAGATGGCGTTCTTGCCCCCCTTTTTTACTTCTCTCTTTTCGGTTTATCTGGGGCTGTAGTCTACAGGGCTATAAACGTCTGCGATGCTATGATCGGCTACAGAACTCCAAGTTATGAGAGGTTTGGAAAGTTTGCTGCAAGGATTGACGATGTTGTAAACTTCATCCCAGCACGATTTTCGGTCTTGTTATTCGCTTTACTAAATCCAAAGGCTTTGAAAGCGTACAGGTATAGTATCAAACTCAACGGACACGCGATTGTGGCTATGGCTCATACTCTTGCTGTAACTCTCGAAAAACCTGGCTATTATACAGTTAACGCTGGAAGACTTCCTGATAGGGAGGATATTGAAGGTGCGATATCGATTTACTGGAAACTATCTTTTATTTCTATGGTTATTGCCGCAATAATTCTTGGTTTGAGCGCATG
>QMZF01000207.1 GCA_003663055.1 Archaeoglobales archaeon
AGAGCCACCATTTTAACTTGCTATCAAACTATTTCACACTCTTCCGCCTTCGACAACTCCTGGTAGCAATTCCGGTGCCAATCTTGCACCACAAAGCAGAATCTGGGGACTCGTAACGAGGAGGTTTACGCAAACCGTCTCAGACTTTAGGTAATTATTCATAGAGAAAAATAGATCAGAAAATTAATTTAGAAATTGTATTTAAGAAAAATAATTTAGAATTCTAAACTAAGTACAGTGGTCTAATCCTAAATGCCTGTTAAACACTTCTTAAAATCCTGTACGATTGCTGCGTAAGATACAATTCCTTAAAGAAGAAGTGTCTCAGGCTAGCTGAACGAGAAACAATGTCGCCGACCATAAGTCTCTTATAATTTATAGTGAAAGTTGTTGCGATGGAGGAATACATATTCGAGGAGGTTATCATAAAGCCCTCTAACGCCCCAAAGTTCGTACTTGAGGGAGAAGAAGTTGACATATGGAGCGAAGAGCTTAGAAAGTACCATTCTCGCAGCATAGTTGAATACGTAAGGGAAAATCTCCTATTATACGAGAAAAAAGGCAAAGATCCCTTTGCAGAAATCGTTGGAAAGGAAGTCGAGAAGGAAATGGTGAAAAACGCTCTCATGAGTGGCTCTAACATCCTGTTTAAGGGCAGAAAGGGCTATGGGAAGACGACTTTTTCAAAGGCTATGGCAAAGCTCCTTCCAGAAAAGTTGCTTGCAGTTAAGGGGTGTAAGATCCACGATGATCCCACTCGTCCAGCATGCTTTTCCTGCAAGCGAAAGCTCCTCGAAGAAGAAGTTGTTGAGCTAACATGGGTTCCGAGGAAGTGGATAAGGATTCCTGGCGACCCTATGATGACGACCAGACAGCTCATAGGCGGAGTAAGCATTCAGAAGATAAGGGAGGGGTACGATTTAGACCATCCTGAAGTTTTCACACCCGGGAGAATTTTAAAGGCTAATAGAGGTATGGCGTACTTCGATGAACTTGGGGCCATTCCCTCCGCCCTTCAAACGCTCCTCCACGAACTTCTTGAGGAAAGGCAGATAACAACGCCTGAAGGAGACATAATTCCAATGAAAATCGACACGATCTTCGTCTCTTCAACAAATCCGGCAAACTACAAGGGAGTTGCAGACATAAAGGAGCCGCTAATGGACAGAGTTGAGGAAATACCTATCGGCCCTCCAGAAACACTGAAGGAAGAGATAGAGATAGGACTGAGAAACATGAGTTTGAAGGAGGGAGCAATCCTTCCGATTTGGCACCTGAAAATCTTGGCAAGAGCAGTCAGGTATGCGAGGAGCAGAGAACTAAGAATTTCTGGCCAAATAGAACTAGAACCTTCGTGCAGAGCAACGATAAAACTCTTTGATCACCTTAGGGCATCTGCAACACGTAGAGGACACAAAGCTGCAATGCTTTCGGACTACGGCGACCGCTACGAAGTTGTAAAGCTTGGTATGAGGAGTAGACTTGAGCTTGAGTACGACGACGGCAACGAGAAGGACGTTGTAATCGAAAAGCTCGTGGAGGAGGCGATAAACAGAACGTGTTCTGAAGTGTACGCTGCGATACCGAGGGACAGCTTTGGTGGAATGATGGAAGAGATTTCATCCTTTGACGAAATTGATGTGGAAAAACAAAGCCCGAAAAAGATGGAGAACGTGTGGAAGACAATTCTGTTGATGGCTCGCCGCCCCGAGGAGATAAGCTCAGCTTTCGAAATACTGCTTGAATCTATAAGGAGATGTACAGGACTCGTTGACAGGGTTGCAATAGGAAAGTACGCCTACGTGGGATCGTGATATTGTGGTATCATGATGGAGAAACCTGAATGCAAAGCATGTGATGAGAAGGGTTTCGACTCCCAATTTGCCGCCGAGTTACTCTACGCTCTTTTCAACCCATTCCACATTGAGCAGGGTAGTGTCAACATCGAGGAATTTATAAAGAACAATCTCGATTCTGAACTTAAAGAGCAGTACGAGATGTTTTCCCACCTTTTTAACGATTTGTTGAGAAGCTTTGGTTACATTAATCCGTCGTGGGCTGAGAAGCTTGAAGATTACAGAAAGGCTAAGAGAAAGGCTTGGGAGGAAATAAAGGAGAAGTTGATGAGCGGCGAGATAGACAGAAGCGAGATAAGTGCTAGCGAACTCGTAGACTACTTCTACGACGAAATTGTTGAGGAATTGGCGAAGGAAGGGTACATAGAAGGCGTGATAAGCAAAAGTACAAGAAAAAGTGTAATTTTTAATCAGAGAGCAGAGAGAGCGATCGGAGAAAAAGTTCTCCGCTTGGCCTTGCAGAAACTTGAGAGAAAGAGCTATGGAGAGCATGAATCAGAAAAGAGGGGAATATCGATATTTACTGGAAGCGAGTTGGAGAAGTACGACGAGTACATGCACACGTTCGATATGCTTGACATACAGGAAACCCTTCTAAACGCTGCAATTCGCAGCAAGGAGCTGGACATTCAAGAGAAGGACATGGTTGTAAGGCAGCCGAAGCACGCTGAAAAGTGCGTGTATGTAATGTTGATCGATGTCAGCGATTCTATGAGGGGTAAGAAAATAATAGGAGCTATAGAAGCCGCTTTGGCTTTAAAGAGGGCTATAAAGTCTAAAGCTCATGACGAGCTCCATGTCGTTGCTTTCAATCACACGGTTAGGAGAATCAAGGAAGGTGAAATCCTAAATTTAAATGCAAGGGGGAGAACGGATATAGGCCTTGCACTAAAGAAAGCGAGAGAAATTCTAAAAGAGAGGCGAGGAACAGGTATAGTTTTTCTAATTACCGATGGAGAGCCAACATCGAGCTACAGCCCATTTACCACGCCTTGGAAATGCGCCCTCAAAGAGGCTGAAAACCTTAGGCAGGTTGACGCAAGGCTGACGATTGTTATGTTCGGAAAGGAGCATCGCTTTCTTGATCTGTGCAACAGGATGGCGAAGGCTGCAAAGAAGTCTAGCGTCTTTTTCTTCCCGAACCCCCTTGACCTTAAGTCTTTTCTTGTAAAGAACTATATGAAATAATAATTTTGTTTAAATGGATCATTATTAACTTAACTGCCGATTATTTTAGCAACTCTCTCATAACTAGCAAATTTGATGAGTCTCTCGCGCTTTCAAACGTGGACACTGATCATACTCTCCGCATACTTCACGATCGCTTAGAGAGAATTCTAGAAATGGCTAACCCGGTAAAATCCAACTC
>QMZF01000208.1 GCA_003663055.1 Archaeoglobales archaeon
ATACTGAGCCTGGAATCCACCCATCTTACAGCTCTTTGATGAAAGTCTCAAAAGATTTCGTGAGCAGAGTTTTTGAGGCATTCAAGGTATTCTGAACTTTTCTGGAAAAATACTTGAAGAGGTATACCTTATAAGTATACTCAAATAGGTAGATAAAATACCTAAAAAAGTAAGTTGGTGGTAGTATGAGGGTCTGCTATCTGAATCTTGACGTTGTTGATTTGTACTGCGGATCCTCACGTCCTCGATTACGATGCTGTAGAAAAGATGCTGGATGATGTGCTGAAGGTTTGCGAGAGCGATGTTGTTAGAGCAATAAATGTTGTGAGGCTCTCAATAGGCAAAGAATACGAGATCATAGAAGATAGAGGAAGTATAATCATTAGCGAGGAAGAGTATGAATCGGACTACTACACTGTTCCAATCACGAAAGAGGAATACGGAAAGGTTGCTAAGGGCCCTTACGCGAAGAAGCACAAGGTAGAGGGCTTAGTTTTCAAATACGATTCTCCTTACGAGAATAAGACTGTAAAAGTCTGCACAACTGTAAGCGGCGAGAAAGTTAAAATTGTAAGAGGAAGGCTCCCAATTGGACTTACTGGGGTTAGAAAAGCTATCGAAATGATTAGAGAGAGGCTGAAAAGTAATCCATCGTTCAGAGACTTCGTACTGGAGATAGGAGTGGTGTGGGATGAGTTCGGAGATCACAACTGCAGCGATTACATAATAGCGAACGGCAGGAGCATGACGGTCGATTACTCCAATCAGGACTGGTATCGAGACGATGCGAGCATGCGAGAGAGGTACAGAAGACATCTGCAAAGGCTTGCTAAGGTGCTCGAAGTCAAGCCAGAAGACCTCACCGATGGGTGGTAATATGATCGCTAAAATCTCTGAAAAAGTGCTTAAGAATTGTCCAGCGGTTGTTCATCTTTCAATAACTAAAAAGTGCAATCTGAACTGTCAAAAATGTTACTACAAAGGCAAGGAAAATCCAGAGTTGGTTAAAAGGATTATCGAAGATATTGCCGCAAGCAGGGTTAAAGCCGTCGCTATTGGCGGTGGAGAGCCAATGCTGCATCCAAACATTACTGACTTCATCAATTTTTTAGCCGAATCCGGTAAGATCGTTTCGATAACGACCAACGGAACGATATGCAAGCCAATTGATGGTGTTAGCAAGTACGCGATAAGCTTTGACCCGATTCACGAGCAGACTTGGAGAAGTCCGGAAAGCGTGATAACATCAGCGAAAACCTACAGCGAGTTCGCTGAGGTTTGGATGAATCACATCCTCACGACAAAAGAAGATCTCAGTCGAGCTTTGGACGTATTAGGGAAGTATGCAAGCACGGTTACACTGTTAGCTCTCAAACCAATTCGAAGGATAGACAAAGAGCTATGGCTCAATGCGATGGAGTTAGTTAAGCAATACGGGTTAAAAATTGCAGTAGATGCTTGTGTTGCCGAAATAACAGGTATTGGAAGATGTAGACAAGGGATTGCCAGCATGAGTATCGACGCAGATGGTAGCTATGCGATCTGCTCGAATGATAGAAGTAACAGAATACCATATGAAGGTATTGAAAAGAGTTGGGAAAAGATCAGAAGAATCTGCCCCTTCAATTTAAAGAGCAAGTGTTAAAAAGACATAAAGTTTAAGTCTGATAAGAGGTGTTTGAGATGCCAGTTGTCGTGTCTGAATCCACTCTAACAGCTCTGAAGGAGTATCTTGAAGAAAGAAAAGAACTTTTCAAATCTATTTGCAAGAAGTTTGAAATAAAGTACGGTAATATAGATAGACTGAGAAAAAAAATTGAAGAAGAAGGAGTGCCAGATGACGATCATACGATGTGGGACGATCTGATAGAGTGGGAGAACGCGTTATCAGAGCTTAAAAGAATAGAATCGATTCTTAAGGGGCTGAAATTCTGATCAGAATCCTTGATATCCTTACATCCCATCCCAGTATAGCAAGAGTGGAAATAGTGGGGACAAAGATTAGAGCCATCTACTCTAATTATTTATTTTTAGATATTTATTACAACAAAGATAACAATAGGTACGATGTCGCTTCAATCTTCAAAGATACGAGAATCCTTGGATGGGATAACGCACCCCATCACAGAAAAGTATCTACATGTCCTCATCACAGACACGAGTTTGGAGAAATTCATGAGTCAGATGTCCAAGATTTAGAAAAGGACTTGCCAAAAATTATAAAATATATCGACGAGTTCGTTAAAAGACATAACCTTTTGTAGATAAAATTTTTTGATTGTTTTAACTCTTTACTTTTCTTTCTGTATTTTTTAGGTTTTGAAAAAGATTGTGTCTGCTCGGTTTTGAGGTGATTGTATGCAGAGGGTGAGGATTGGTGGATCTGAGGCCGTATTTTTGGAGAATGATGAGAAAGATGTGTTGGGATATGCTGTTTGGTATACGATTAGCAGAACTCTTGTGCATAAAGACGACCTGCACGCATGGTTTGATAAGCATGGACTCTCACGATTTAAACCGGCAGATCCGAAGCACGGCGATGCTTTCAAGCGAGTTTGCTCTGAGTACAGGGAGAAGAAGATAGACGAATCCACAGATTCTGAAACGTTCCTTTTACTCAGACCGCTAGAAACAGGGCTTACGAGGAAGATAGTGCTGGAAAAGAGGAAAGAAGGTAAAAAGCTGAGCTACAATGTTGTTGGAGAAATTGCGTACGACGAGAAAAGTAGAAACGTGAATTATTCCCTTAGAACAGCAGATCCAGCGGTTAGGGATATAGTGAAAGAGATTCTGGACAGGTTTGAAAGGGAGAAGGACTGCTATACTGATGAGCACATAAGAAAAATACTCCACAGGATCCTTGACAGCTGCAATAGGGTTAAGCTAAAACCGAGCGGTGGAATCTATTTCATACCCTTGGACGACTTCTACTGGATTGAGAGGTTTTCAAAGATCGTGGAAGAGATTAAGAAGATCGATCCTAACAACAGAACAGAAATCTGGTATGCTCCCATAGTAAATACGGAGCGTCATCGCAGAATGCTCGAAATAAAGGTTGAAGATACTTTGGAGGAGATTCTAAACTCGGCTATTGAACGACTGCTAAAAATTGATTCTCAAGATCCGAGCAAGGTAAGGCAGGTTGATGAGATTGCAAAGCAGATCGAGCATGCGACGAGAATGGCGGAGAAGTACACTAAAATGCTCAAAGTATCCTTGAAC
>QMZF01000209.1 GCA_003663055.1 Archaeoglobales archaeon
GAAGAACTCCCTATATAGGGATAAAGCCATCCCAGAAGGATTTGAAGATTGCAAGGAAAGCACTATCCATGGTTGGTATGGAGGGCTTTGAAAACCGCCGCTTCTCCGAACTGAGCGGAGGAGAAAAGCAAAAGGTTATGCTTGCAAGAATATTCTCCCAGCAAGCGAAAATACTTCTGCTCGATGAGCCAACGTCTCATTTGGATATAAAAAGTCAGGTTGAGGTAATGGGCATAGTGAAGAGGACAGTAAGCGATGGAAAGGCTGCAATCGTTGCAATTCACGACATAAACTTGGCAGCATCCTTCTGCAACCGCGTACTCATGGTAAAGGATGGGCGGATTGTCTACGCTGGCAAGCCTGAGGAGGTTATAAATCCTGAGAGCATTATGGACGTTTTTGGCATCGAAGTGGAAGTCGTTCAGCACAAAAACAGGATTCTCGTTGTGCCTTTCGGAAAAGCTGAAGGGAGTAGTGAGAATGAAGTATTGGGTTACAGATAATACGCTCATTATTGAGGGCAAATTCGAGGCTTTAAGCTCCGGTCTGCTTGGTGGGTGGAAGAACGTTGAGTATATATTCAACCATACTGTAAATAACTTCGATTACGCTAACCCGGTTGGTTATTTGAGAAGGACTGCGGAAAAGCTCGGCCTTAGAAATTACTTCGGATTGCTTACGTCTGTTCCAATGGACAAGCTTGCAGTCGTGAGGATTGGCGAAGTCACAGTTTTCGTTACGGCTGGCGTGCTAAACCACAACGAGAGGATTGCTAATGCCTGCAAGACTGTAATAACCGATACAATCGGTACAATCAACATCATAGTCGTGATCGAAGCCAACGTTTCCAGCGGAGGGATGGTGAATGCCGTTATTACCGCAACCGAAGCTAAGAGTACAGCTTTACTTGAAGAGGGGTACATGTTCACCGGAACAAACACCGACGCTGTAGTTATTGCGAAAACCGGTGAAACTGGTGGTAGATACTACGAGTACGCAGGTCCGGCGAGTGAGCTTGGCAGCAAAATCTGGAGAGCTGTGAAGGAGGGCGTGAAGGAGAGCTTGGAGAAGTGGTGAGCTGGTAGAATTTTTTAATTATAATTTAAAAATCGATTCTTATTTTCAGGTTGGGCCTACAAAGAAAGAAGTAACGGTATGACAGGCAGAGTCTGCACGCAATGTAGCCAGAAAGCCTCAGATAGCCAGAGATCGTAACGATCCACAAGAACTCCTCGGAGTAAGGGTTCCTTCTTAGTATCCCTTTCATTCCGCTCCTTTTTAGCGTAGTTTAAATTCAGAGAGCTTCATAGAAACTTTCGGGAACTCGCTCACTTTACACTTCAACAGCGTTAGATTGTTTTTGTTATATCTCCACAAGCTGCGACCCCCAATTGAAGCTGTCCCTCTTCCTGTCCCACGTGAAAATGGATTGTACATTATTCTGTCCCCTTCGTCGAGATATACGTCGTACAGAAGCCTGCACCTCCTGACAATCCTTCCACCTCTGTGTTCCATACTCAGGAGCATCACGAGGTTCAACGAATCGAACATCTGAACGGGAACGCTTATCGGCACGTGAATGGGCTGTTTATTGTGGAATTGATATCTCCCGCATGAAGCGTGGAATACGTCGTGTGATTATTCATGGCTTGGAAGAGGTTATTGCTTCTCTACCCTACGAGTATGTACTCTGGTCTCTGCTTAGACAGGCTTTAAGCCGTGTGTAAACAGTGACACGGCGTTGAGCATCATCGCCTTTCTTGCAGTGCTGATTATCAGCATGTTCTTTCGGCACTCGATACAGAGTCAGAGAAACGCCAAAACTTCGGCGCTTACACTTTTCTATGAGGTCGAGCGGGTTATTGCCCCATCACTGAACCTTCGAAGAGTACCAGATTTTGCCTACAGAACAGATATCGAGGCTGAATTTAGTTTCCTGAGGTCCTTGGCGAATTGATAGAATCCTTCTCTTTTCTTGAGATCACCCTCACTTTTCAGTATTATTCTGTCCTTATTGAACTATGCACCGTCTCTAAAATCTGAAATTCTTCATAACTCAGCTTGGGTTCGAGTTTGTATTTCGTGATTTTACTCCCCTCATCTTCGTATCCCTTGTTTCCTGAACAGTCTGAACACGGAGCTCAGTCGTATAGCTGGTTTCAGCATTGTAATAAATTCTTTTTGCAAATTAATCAAACAAAATGGACATCTTTAAATACACCCATGTATCACACAACTCGGGTGGAAACGTGAGAGTTGTTCTGCTGGTTATCCTCTCGTCGATTATCGTATCGCTCCTCTTTACTGGATGTAGTGAATACTCTGAAGTGATTAAAAAGCAATCACAACCTTTGAACGGTTCGGTAACTGCTCCAGTCACATCGGTCAACGAGAGCAAAACTGTGCGCGTTACAGACGACACAGGATGCGAGGTCGTGATAGCGAAACCTCTACAGCGAATAGTTTCTTTGGCTCCGAGCAACACCGAAATTCTGTTTGCCATTGGCGCAGGAGACAGAATCGTGGGCGTAACAGACTACTGCAATTACCCGCCAGAGGCGATGAACAGAACAAAGGTTGGAGGCTACTCCACAATTGACGTTGAGAAGGTCATCGCCCTGAATCCGGACCTCGTTGTTGCCGCATACGGCAATGGTTTGGAAACGATAGAGACTTTGAGGAACAACGGCCTGACAGTCATTGCATTCAACCCCAAAAACATCAGCGATGTCATGCGGGACATCGAAATCCTTGGCAGAGTAACGGGTTGTGAAGAAAACGCGTCGAAGTTAATCGAGATGATGAAGAACAAAATAGCAGAAGTTGAAAAAGCGGTTGCTAATGCAAGCAAGCCTAAGGTAGCACATATACTGTGGCACGACCCAATCTGGATAAGCGGGAACAACACGTTCATAGATGAGCTGATTCGCCTTGCTGGCGGCAAGAACGTGTTCAGTGACATGGACGGCTGGAAGATAGTCAGCATCGAAGATATACTGGAGAGAAACCCGGACGTGATTATCGTGAACAGCGGAACTGGAATGGGGGGCAGCGAGCATGTACTGTACGAGTGGGCAATAAGCGAGCTTAAGGACATTAGCGCTGTGAAAAACGGCAGAGTGTATATCATCAACGCGGACATAATCTCGAGGCCGTCATACAGACTCGCGTATGCGTTAGAGGAAATTGCAGGATTTCTGCACCC
>QMZF01000210.1 GCA_003663055.1 Archaeoglobales archaeon
AAGGGGGAGAAGACTGGAAGGACTGGGCTTGGGCTTTACTTGGTTAAGACCTTGATGGAGAGGTATGGTGGGAGTGTTGAAGTTGAAGATAACGAGCCTGAAGGGAGTGTTTTCGTGTTAAAATTCCGAGGTGATGGCGATGCGCGACATGTTCAGTGAAATCTTAGAAAACATTCCAATACCCACTTTCGTTATAGACAAGAACCACGTCGTGAAGTATTGGAATAAAGCGTGCGAAGAATTTACTGGGATAAAAAAGGAGGAGATAATAGGAACGTCTAACCACTGGAGAGCCTTCTTTCCAAAACCTGCACCTCTTCTTGCTGATGTTGTTCTAGATGGTGTGGAGGAGTTCTACAGAAAAAAGAAGGTAAGAAAAAGGAGAATAAAGAAGATAGATGAAGACACGTACGAACTTGAGCTATACTTACCCCACGTCAAAAAGTGGGTCTATTTTAGAGCCTCGCTCTTAAGAGAGAATGGAGAAGTCATCGGCGCAGTTGAGACCATGGAAGACATTACGGAGAGAAGGCTGATGGAGGATGAGATTAGAAAATTGAGCGAGTTATACAAGTTGATTGGTGAAGCCGTTAACAAGTCTGAGAGTATAGAGCAACTATCCTCAATGATTCTTAGGGAATTAAAGAGAGTTGTGGGCTTTGACATGGGAGAAATTTTAATTTATGATGAAAGGATCAACGCTCTAAGGGCTACAGTTCAAATAGGCTTCGAAGCACTAAGCGAAGTTTTTACCAAAGTGCATGAAGTTAGGGAGGATAATCCGGCTATTGTTGTCCAAACCGCAATTAAAAAAGAGCCTATACACGTGCTAAATGCAAAGGAGAATAAACTTACTGAATACATGAAAGATATCTGTATTAAATATAATATAGGAGAAATTCTGGCCCTCCCGCTCATTACAAGGGAGAAACTTCACGGAGTAATTCAGATCGTAAATTTGGGCAAGAGAACGATTTCAGAGCGGGACATCCGCCTTCTTGAGGGCATCTCCGAGCAAATTGCAGCAGGATTTGCAAAAATACGTACTGAAGAGGAATTGAGGAGAAATGAGGAGCTATACAGGGGTGTGTTTGAGTCTTCAATGGATGCAATCTATCTCACCACCCCAGAAGGCAAAGTGATCGATATGAACAAAGCCGCGGAGGAGTTGTTTGGATATAGCAGAGAAGAGCTCCTCAATATTAACGTTAAACAACTCTATGCAAATCCCGAAGATAGAAAGAGGTTCGTAGATAAACTTGAAAGAGATGGATTTGTCAGGAATATGGAGATGACCTACAAGAGAAAAGACGGAAAGATTATTCACTGCTTAGAATCCGCCGTTCTCGTGAAAGACGGTAGCTCCGTGATATATCACGGAATAATAAAGGACATAACCGACAGAATAAGGATGGAAGAAGAAATAAAGAACCTCAGCGAACTGTATAGACTCGTTGGCGAAGCCGTTAATAAGTCGGAGAGCATAGAAGATCTCGCCGCAAACTTTGTGGAGAATTTAAGAAAGATCCTCAACTTTGACATGGGAGAGATTCTGATTTACGACAAAAAGGCGAACGTTCTAAGAGCGGTAACGCAGATAGGTTTTGATGAGGAATTTGGCGAAAGATCAGCAAAAATACAGAAAGTGAGGCCAAAGAGTAAAAGCACAGCTGTCGTTACAGCCCTTAACAAGAAGCCCCTTTACATACCAGATATGAAGGCGAGCAAGCACACCGAGCACTTTCGTGATCTTTGTATAAAGTGTGACCTAAAGGAGATGTACTCCGTCCCCCTCATTTCCGGTGGAGAACTGCAGGGAGTTATACAACTTATCGTTAAGTCAGGAAAATCCTTCAGTGAACTCGATAGAAAGCTCGTGGATACGATATCGGAACACATGGCTGCTGGAATTGCTAAAATAAAGGCAGAAGAGAGAGTTAGAGAGAGTGAGAAGAAGTATAGGGAATTGTTTGAGTCTTCAATGGATGCTACAATACTTGCCGATATGGATGGAAAAATCATAGAAATGAACAAAGCTGCGGAGGAGTTATTCGGATATAGCAGGGAAGAACTTATTGGCAAGAACATCCTCAACCTATTTGCCAATCCATCGGATAGAAAGGAATTACTGAACCACCTCCTGAAATACGGTTCAGCAAAGAACTTTGAGGTACGCTATAAAACAAAGAGTGGAAACATCATAGACTGCCTTGAATCGGCAACAATTCTTAAAGATGAGAAGGGTAGACCAGCAGGCTGCTATAAGGTTATACGAGATATAACGGATAGAAAGAGGATGGAGGATAGCCTGCATCGCCTCAACAAACTTCTCAGAATTTCAAGTGAGATAAACCAGTTGGTAGTTCATGAAAAGAGCGTAAGAGGTTTGCTAAGGAAAGCTTGTAAGGCCTTTGGAGAAGTAGAGGACTATCTGACAGTTTGGGTTGGTATTATTAAAGACAACAACATCCAGCCCGTTTCTGCAAGCGGAAAGATAAACAGGAAGATGCTCAAGAAGTGGCTTGAGCTTGGATTGCCGTGTGTTGAGGAGGTACTAAAGACAAAGAGGGTTAAGCTTATTGAACGGGGGGAGTTGTGTGAAACTTGCCCGATGGTAGAGGACCATAGATTTCTCCAAGTCCTTTTAATACCAATAATTCACGAAGGGGAGCTATATGGGATTTTAAGCTTCCATTCACCAATTCCTGAGGCCTTTGAATCAGAGGAAATCAACATCCTCCTCGACCTCGCGGATGACCTCGCCTTTGCCATAAAAGCAATCGAAGTTGAAAAGGAGAGAGGTGTAGCTCTCAGACAACTTAGAGAGAACCTAGAACAGTTTGAGTACCTTGCCGACAGATTGAGAAATCCACTAGCGATAATGAAAGGATACATGGAACTCCGCAGCGAGGTGAGCACGGATAAAGTTCTTGAGATGATCGATGTACAAATAAACAGGATACACAGAATCCTTGACGACCTTAGGAGGAGAGAGAAAAAGACATTTAAGCTTAAGGAAGCACTCAATGGGAAATGATAAGAAAGTTCATTCAAAAATACTCCAATAAACTATAAAGCTTTCTTATTGCTGCATTTGCACACTGAACTAGGATCCACCTGAGGAGCTTGGAGCCTTGCTTTGTTATATGGCCCCTTATCTCTTTTTCCCCCGACTAGTGGAAGGACATAAACCAGCATA
>QMZF01000211.1 GCA_003663055.1 Archaeoglobales archaeon
CCCTTATGAGCGTATGGCTGAGCTTGATTTACGTCGAAAACTGTAAGGATGTTACTTCAGAACGGGGAAATAAATGGATCGTCTTCTGGCATTCTAGGTGACTTCAACACATCTCTTCTTTCTTTCTCAGCCAAGTTATCTAAAACTTTGCAACATTATTGTAGCCCCTCTGCATAGAGAGCTTGATAGAGGAACGTTGAAAGCTATTATCAGACAAGGTGGAATGAGTGTGGTTTTTGGAGTTGTTATTATAGCTGTCCAGTTAATACTAGCGTGGTGTGGGCAAGTAGTTTGCTATAGAAATAAGCGTAACCTCTCGACTTTTCTGGAATTGAAGCTGAGAGAGTATCCCAGCGTGATAAAAGGGGGAGGAAACACCCTCCCGCGATGGGCTCGCCCGGATTCGAACCGGGGATCACCGCCTCGTAAGGGCGGCGTCATAACCGCTAGACCACGAGCCCAACGTTTTGATCTTGACTATTACATATCGACATGGCTGGAAATTTAAAGGTTGCTGGATGTTTGGTGTGACACAACTTATACAATCATTCTTCAGCTTGACCTTTCAGTTGAGTTTTCCTTCTTGGAGCAGAGTTCTGAGCTACACTTTCTGAGCACTTCCCTGACAACTTTCCTTTTTCTTATTCCTCCAAGCTTAAGAGCTGCCTTTTTTATACTCCCACAGTTGATGAAAATCTCGAGAATTCTCTTCTCTTCTTTGCTCAAGTTTAATTTCTCTAAAGCTTTCTTTGCGATTTCCAGTAAGTCTGCTTCGGCGCTACCGTAGTACATTTCATGGGGTAAAACGGCATTTTCGAAGGGCTCAAGTCTGAACCTTATTACGTAGAACTTATTATTTACATCCCCATAAAGCCTTCTTAGCTCTCTCCTAAGCTCTTTAAGATCACTAAAGCCATCTGCCCTTGCATCCTCCTCTGTAAGCTCCTCAACAAGCTTTTCCTCTATGCTCTCTATCTCCGCCTTGCCTATTATCTTTCCACCGCAGTGAACGAAGACTGTATCTCCAGGTTTAAGATTAGTCGTAGCTCTTATGGTAGCTCTCTTCTTTCCGCTGAGCAAAGACTTCAGGTACTTCTCCTTGAATTCGAGGTGCTTCATAGCTCCTCTGCAAGGAATATTCCATCATGCGCCCTTACAATTTCAAATGCAGCAAACTCGCCCACTCTCTTCCTGCTCCTTACGGTCACCACTCTATCTCTAACGATTGCAAGCTTCTCGCCGTACATTCTCCCTTCTGCAATGAGTCTAGCTTTAAACCTCTCCCCCTTCCTGATGGGCTGGGGTATACGAGGTCTTTTCTCCATTCCAAAATCCTCTGGTGTGAGAATGAGCTTTACCCCATATTCCTCCTCCCACTTCGCAAGTCTGCTGTAGAACTCCCTAAAGTTCATTACCTTCTTTAGTTTCCTTCCATAGCGGTAGGGAATGTATTTCTGAATGCCGAGCGGCGGATATCGCTTTCCCGCTCCTATTTCTAGGGCAAATTGTATTATCCTTTCCATTTCATCGTCGTTGTAACCGGGAACCCATACCGGAGCTATCAGCAAATCCATCTTGCTTTCTGCAATCATTTTTGCCACTTCAATGACCTTCTGGAGTGGGTACTTTATTCCAGCCAATCTGCTCGCCTTTCTCTCGTCGAGAGCATTAATTGAGAGATTTATGCGGGTTACGTACTTTTCCAGCATGTTTATGCGCTCCTCATCCAGTAAAGTGCCGTTTGTCTGCATTGAAATCACGCTAACTTGCTTAATTTTGCTTATGCCTTCTAAGAGTTCTTCCATGTAGGGGTAAAGCGTCGGCTCACCCTGTCCATCGATGTGTGCTTCAACGCCCATGCCCTTAAATTCTGCAACCTCTCTCAGCTTTTCTACCAAGTATTCGGGTTCAACTATGTAGTCCGTTGCCCTCGTTTTGCTCCTCCTTCCTTCATCCACACTGCAGAATATGCAGTTAAGGTTGCATCCGGTAACGCATCTCACCTGTATCAAGTTCGTCCCTCTATCTATGAGGCCAAAGGCAGCATGACCTAACAAAGGAATTCCACTCTCTCTTGTAACAAAAACAAGGTTTCTGCCTGTCACATGGCTTATCACTCTACGGGGTTCAGCAAATGATATTATGTACTCCTTGGAGTGCCTTCTTACGAGCTTTCGGTAGTGCTGGATTGGAATGCGTACTTCCACAAAGTTCCTGACAAGGAAAACCTTGTCTCCGCTATCCTCATACTCTTTAACGATGTTACATCCGTACCCCTCTGAGGGAGGTAATTGCCTTAAATCCTTTCTCCGTAATTCTGAGCTGGCCATTTTTCTCCTCAATAACGCCATCTGCCTTGAGTTCTTTAATTATTCTTTCAAGCATTTTCGGAGGGATGCGTGTAGCCTTCGAAAGTGCTTTGACGTCTGAGTTCTTTTTGTTGAGGACTTCAAGAACCTTTATCTTGTTGGGGTTGGAGGTTATGTGTCCGATAAGTTCCTCCATCGCTTTCATAATATTATTTTGCGCAAAGGGTTGATATACCTTCTTATGCTTTTTGACCGTTACTTCCATGCAATTTTGTGCGATTGATGAAATATGCCGAGCTGATCGCACAGTATAGCTTAACAATTTCAAAGAATTAACATGTTGAACACCTAACAAACACAAGACTTAATAGCACTTACTGAAGATAATTAAGTGGTGGGCTAGGCCGGGGGGTTCGGCGTCCCCTGTAACCCGAAACCGTCGATATGCGGGGGCCGAAGCCGAGGGAAGGTCCGCTGAGCGGAGAACCAAGTTCTGTCCGGTTTCGCAGAGTCCCCGTCCTGGAGGGTCGTCGGTTACGGTTGGGCTGCCCGGAGGGGTTGTCCGCCGTATTTGCCGGGGGAATCGGCCCAGGCCCGGAAGGGAGCAGGCTTACCCCGGACGCACGGCGCTTCCAGGGTAGCGGGGAGGAGAGGCCGGGCAGAGCTTATCTCCGTAACGCGGATCGACCCGAGGCGCGCCCACCTTTCTACTTAATGACGCCAAAAACACATTGTGAGTATGCTCTTTTTTAGATGAAAAATAAAAAATCAAAAGTACCCAGAATTTCGCAAAGGCGTCACAAAGCAATCGAAAGACATTTGGAGTTCTGTTAATTCTGCTGTTGGTGCGATGC
>QMZF01000212.1 GCA_003663055.1 Archaeoglobales archaeon
CAACTGCTACGGAAAAAGTCATATAGAAAAAAAACAAGACATTTTATGATTTACAAAGAAATAGATAATGCCAGAAAAATTTAGAGAGGATAGAATGGTGCCAAGGTTTGTTCTCCATCTAATACCAATAGATTCTATTAACTCCAGTCAGATTTTTGATATATCCAAGTTAGAAGGGCTTTCTCATAAAAAGATGAATTGCCCTGGAGGGAAACAGAAATTTATTTTCGATGGTTTCTTGACCCACCGCACAGACAGAGAAGGGAATTTCCACTCCTACGTTCAGTTTTTCAGGAATGGAGTTGTTGAAGCCGTTGACGGATTGATGCTCAGATAACACGAAGAAGAGCGAGTCATACCCAGTGAAGGTTTGAAGGAGAATTGATCAAAGCGCTTTGGGATTACCTCTCTGCTCCCTACTCGGGGTTAAGGGATACTACATGGCCCACGACAAACCTCTATTCCTGCCGGATTACGAGTCGTACGTCGATAGAGATACTCCATTAGTTCTGCGACCATGTTTTGACTCGATCTAGAATGCGTGTGGTTATGCTAAATCGTTGAATTATGATGAGAATGGAAAGTGGACGGTAAATATTGAAAGGGATATGGAATTTTGGGAAAACTTCGACGGTTGAGGTCTGAGAGAATCTGAGGTCGTTGCTTAAGAAGTTTTGTTAACGGCTGTGAGAGAAATTTGGCTATAAGTCTTAGTAATCCTTTCCTCTGTGAAAAACTCGTTCAATCAGGATTTCTTTTTTTAGATGCTCCTTTATAGAAGGATCGAGCTTCTTAAACTCTTTCGAAGCTTTTGGGGAGAACAGAACCTTAAAGCTCATCCAAAGGAACGTAATCTTTCTTGTCCATGGTCTCTATGTCCCTGTAGATTTCATCGATTAGCTTTTTTAGTTTCTCGTCGGTCTTGTCAAGTTTGATTACTGTTTTTTTCAGACATAATTGTACTTTGTTTTGGAGATTACTTAAGTGTTGCCGTTTTGGCCAACTTCAAATTTACTTGCAACTTCTCATCCTTAAATACCCTGAGACAAATTACTTTATGGTCTTCTTCATCTCACCTCCGATAATTTCTGAATAACCCTCTTTTCCATGAATTCCAGCTTAAAAGTCATCCCTGTTAACAGGACAGAAAAAGAACACTTTTTAACTGGTTCGAATGCATAGCAGTGCAATTTCTTCAAACTGAAAGCTTCTTTTCCCAGTTTTATTACGTCCTCTACTATAGCCCTTAAACTCTTAAGATTTAGCTTTAATCCTTTAAACAACCTTCTTACAAGTTTCCTATACCTCTTCTTCTCTTTTTCTACATTCTTCGAGTTAATCTTCATCCCAAGAAAAATCCTTTTGTTGAATAGGCCCATTTGTAGGGTTTATCCTTTAAATCTCTCCTTCTGAAGGGATTTAGGTCGAGAGATATATCTGTCCAATCTAATATTAAAATAGACGGATTATTTCTCCTTCTTTTTGAATTTACGTTAAGAATTGAGAAAACAAATTATGAACTGCTCCGATTCAAATTTTGCTATGAATGAGTAGACTGATTTCAATTTTATCTCCTTTTCTATCCTCAAGAATTTTCTGAGTTCATATCGCTTATTTACTTCACTAACAGCATAAGATATCTCCAACTCGAAAAACATTGCCAAAATGATGACTTTAAGGAATTCTATAGCTTTATTGACTGGAGTTATTTTATATCTTGCCAAAGCTTTCTTTGTTTCCCTTGTTTCAAGCTTATCTACGATTTTTCTCAGAAGCTCCCACTTCTCGTCTCCTTCTACTGGAATAACTGGCAATCTCACTCCAATCACGAGAAAATGTATAATCGCTGAGATTTATTAATTTTACGGTTTATTTCTGCTTTATTTTTGGTTTAAAGTTGTTTGGTTGTGTCCCGTTATAAGAGGAGGTGAAAATTAGCTGCTTATTTGAGATGTGGAGTCATCTGAATGGGGATTAAATGGTGGGTTGTTGGAGCACCATAATTTGATTATGAATGGGGACAAAAACCCATCTGTCCAGACAAATAAAAAGGAAAAGACCGGAAATCGGCAGCAAGCCGGCATAGACCAAGAATCCACATAACCCTATCTCAGGAAGTCTACGACTGGTTGCACAGCAACGTTTCAAACATCTCGAAATTCATAGAACAGCTAATTTTAGCTTCGAAAGACCAAATCCAGCCAGCATTTGTCTTAATTTCGAAAAAAGGATGCCCGGAGCCGGATTTGAACCGGCGACCATGCGGTCTTCAGCCGCACGCTCTCCCGAGCTGAGCTACCCGGGCATAAGAATTCAATATTAGTGTTAAGAGTTGCAATATTTTTAATTTTTGGTTGGTTCGTAGCTTTTGGTTGAGCTCACTTGACGAGTTATCTTATGAGTTTACTTTTCCAAGCCTTTTACAAAATATCCCGAGCTTTCAAAATTCCGAGTTTCATATTCTTTGAATACTTTTGAATTATATATTATTAGAATATTATGAACAGTAAACATAATTAAGAAAGAAGACATATAGAATCAGGTGGAAGAGACAAATCAAAAGAATTGAGCGAGTTATACGAGCTATCAGAAGAAACAAGAAAGCTTGCATGGGTTAACAACGAAAGGATCTACGAGATGGCACAGGATTACCTTACTTTTTGGGATGAGGTAGCAAAGCGATGTTGAGTGTTTGAGCCCTCTTTCAGTTGCGACCATTTTAATGTATGAAGGTGCTCCCGATTGCCCGCAACCAGACAGTGGTGGAGTATAATCGAGCAGTATGGTGTGTCTGTCTTCTACACAGCTCCAACAGCAATACGTTACTTCATGAAACTCGGCGAGGAGTGACCGAAAAAGCATGATCTGTCTTCGTTGCGATTGCTTGGAACAGTCGGTGAACCAATAAATCCCGAAACTTGGAAGTGGTACTACAGGTACATAGGCATGAACGCTGCCCCATCGTAGACACATGGTGGCAGACAGGGACCGGCATGATCCTGATAACTCCTTTGCCAGGCGTAACAAAGCTGAAGCCCGGTTCTGCAACTCTGCCTTTCCCAAGAGTAGCAGCAGACATACGCGATGAGAAAGGGGAGCCAGCAGGTAGCGGAGAACTCGTGATAACGAACCCGTGGCCAGCAATGTTCAGAGAACCAGAAA
>QMZF01000213.1 GCA_003663055.1 Archaeoglobales archaeon
CCCACCCCTGAAGCCATCTATGGCAACTATGTCCGCTCCCGCCCTAACGATGCCCGAAGCTATTGCTGCGACATTATGTACGGCAGCGATCTTAACGATGACAGGCTTTTCATAGTTTGTTGCCTCCTTTAAAGCGTATATGAGCATTGAGAGGTCTTCAATCGAGTAGATGTCGTGGTGAGGAGCAGGAGATAGAGCATCGGTCCCCTCTGGAATCATTCTTGTTGCGGAAATCGTGGCCGTAACCTTCTCACCAGGCAAATGCCCGCCAATGCCGGGCTTTGCTCCCTGCCCTATTTTTATTTCTATCGCAGCAGCGTAGTTCAGATATTCGGGATCAACACCAAAGCGCCCGCTTGCGCACTGCACAATCGTGCAATCCTTAAACTCCTCCCTCATGTCCTTTGGCATTCCTCCTTCTCCGGTGTTAAAGAGGGTGCCAAACTCCTTTGCTGCCATCGCCAAGGCTTTGAAGGCGTTGTAGCTTATTGCTCCGTAGGACATTCCTGCAAAGAGTATTGGTGTTTCGATTACCAGATTTGGATGCAGCTCAGTCCTTATCTCAACGTCGCTAGCATGCTCTATTTCGAGCGCATCCGGCTTTCTACCCAAAAACGTTCTGAGTTCCATGGGTTCACGAAGCGGGTCTATGGATGGATTCGTAACCTGGGATGCGTTGAGGAGGAGGTGATCCCAGTAAACCTTAAGCTTGCGATGCGCACCCGTACTCGTTAGAATTATTCCTCCTGTTTCGGACTGCTTCTTTATGTCCCTTATGTACTCCTCGGTCCAGTAATCGTTCGGCCTATACCTTCCGGGATAAGGTCTTATGGTAAGGGCGTTCGTCGGGCAATAAACTGCGCAGCGCTGGCAACCAACGCAAAGTTCCTCTCTTGAGACTATCCTATCGTTCTCCTCATCGTACGAGTGAACACCAAACGGACACTGCTTAATACAAACCTTACAACGCTTGCAGCGTTCATCGTCTCTTTCAACTATGAATTCTGGTAGGAGGTGCGTTTTAAACTTCATCAGTACCACCTTTCCTGAATTTTCTAAGTCTGCCTATCACCGGTTCACCACCGTGGGGTGTCCAAACTCTGTCGGGTTTTGGGCATACTGCTCTTATTGCCGATTCCTCAGACGAAACAAAGAGCAAATCCCCTTTTTCTCCGGCTGTGATTGGTCGAAGCCTTATCCTGTCTGTAAGGCCAAACATCTCGCCATGGTGGGCAACTATGATAGTCCAGGGGCCATTTATGAGCAAAGGACTGTAAACCATCCTCAAAGTCGTGTAAAGCTTCTTTCTCTTCTCATCCATGTGGTCTATTTGGTCCCACATGGGCGGGGCGAGAATCTTTGCAACTATTTCAATTGGCAGCTTTTGCCTCCTCATCAACAAATCGACAGCGTACGCTATCACCTCCGTATCTGTAAACAATGTGCAGTAATAGCCGTACATTTCGAGGAATCGCCTGTTGGTTCCATAAGATGAAATCTCACCGTTATGAACAACTGTCCAGTCTAGGATGCAGAATGGATGGGCTCCGCCCCACCAGCCCGGAGTATTTGTCGGAAATCGGCTGTGGGCAGTCCATATGTAGCCCTTATAAAGTTCATCGAGCATAAAGAACTCCGCTATATCTTCAGGGAAGCCAACCCCCTTAAAAACACCCATATCTTTTCCCGAGGAGAAAACATACGCATTCTCAATCCTTGTATTGATATACATAACCTTCTTTACTACGTAATCGTCATCTGAAAGCTCTTTTTCCTCACCTTTCTTCTGCGGATAAACGAAATAACGCCAGAAAAGGGGAGGATCCACAACGTTAGCTTCAGGGTTTGTGGGAACCTCTTCGCTGTGAACGACGTCGAAGTTATCGTTCAGAAAATCCTCGACCTCTGTCTTGGCTCCCCTTTTACCCCTTTGGAACATTATGTGGAGTGCGTAATAGTCCTTATACTCTGGATAAATTCCGTATACAGCGAATCCTCCTCCAAGACCATTACCTCTGACTCTCATATTTTTTATAGCGGTTATAACAATGTCACCTCCAAACCTCCTACCGCTGCGATCCATAACACCGAATAGAGCGCAAGCTTGAATTTCTTTGTCGGGGATTCTTCGCCTCATGCGATCACCTTCCCCACCTTTTACGGTCTTTATAAATACCTTTTCCTTCCTCTGGAAAGGGAATCTGAGAACGTGGGTGTCTTAGGATAGAGAATTTCCCTCACAGCGTCGAGGAATTCGCTGTATATGTGCGCATCGTTTGCAAAGTGGTAATAGGCGTAACTCGAAAAGCCTGTGAGTTCGGAGACATAAGCGGTTAGCGTTGCAAACGCGAACATGTTGGCGTGCATAGCCCCATAGACGTCGTTGGAACGCATGTAGAAGATGCCCGCAAGCCTGTTGCCCAAGCAGAAGAGCTGGTAGCCGCGGAGGCATGGAGGCTCCCAACCAGTTAAATCCCATGGCCTTGCAATGCCGACGTAGCAATCCCTTCTGCATTTCTCCTCCTTCAGCTTTTGTATGCAGGCATACAACTGGTCAACCTTTATGTTATCATCAACGCAGTACCTAGCTCTCTCTGCGTACGTGTATACTTCACCTTCTTTGAGAATCGGTTTATTTACTGGCTCATCAATCTGTCCGGCATAGATAACGTAGTTGTGTGCGTATTCGATCCCGTATTCTTTTGTGAATGGAGCTTTGTCGTGTATTTGATACTCTTCAGGTTTTCTGACTTCGATGAACAGCCTTGGCAAGAATCTGCTAACTTTCTGTCCTTCGAAGATCTCTCCCCACTCCGTCTGCTTTTCTCTGCCGTGGTAGACTACTTCGAGGGCAGAGTGCCAGGCAGTTGACATGTAGTCTTCAACGAGGTGCGTTGCTTCGCTGCTAACACCGAAACTTTCTTTCGGTGGTTCTGCTTCGTTTTTAGCTTTTTCAATGTCTCTAGTGTATACATGCGGACAAGAAACGAGCATAGCTATGCTTCCCTTTTCAAGCTTGGATTTGGCAGAAACCTCTTCAAGCATGTAGTTAAGGAAGTCTGAGTTAGGAATAAAGTAGTTATAGGCATCGAGACTCCTGATGAAAGCCGTCAGGTTGAGCTTCCCGTTGAAATACAGAAA
>QMZF01000214.1 GCA_003663055.1 Archaeoglobales archaeon
CAGGCATCAAGGCTGTTATCGACTGCCTCTTTCACGCACGTTATTATCGCCTTCGCCGGATTCGAGTAGCCGAGTATGTGCTTGTTCTTTTCAAAAAACTCTGCTATACTTATTTCCTTCTGTCTTCTGGCCAGTTCTTCTGCTTTCATACTAAATTTCTGCTCCAACAACGGTTTGGGTCTTTGTAACGCCGTCAACGCTCCTTATGTCGTCAACGGTCTTGTTCAGTTCTGATAAGCTCTCTGCCTGAATTATTACGACAAAGTCGAATTCACCGAAGACGTGGTAGATGTCTCTGACGTTCTTCATCTCCTTTATGCTGAGATAAACTGCCTTCTCCTTGCCGGGAGAAACGTTCACCATCGTAACACCTATTACCATGCTCTTTTTTCTGTATGCAGATATAAAAAAATTGCCCCGTAAATCTGACTACCCTTGTTTGCTGCGGTCTTGGATGCTATTTTTGGTAATTGTAGTCATTAAATATAGTCTTTGAGTGGAGAAGCTTCGTGTTCAGCGCTTGAATAGTTTGAATTTTGAGTAGTATTTTATTTTATGACCATTAATCGACTATTAACTAAAACTGCCGAGTGGTGTCAAGATTAATACGTAATTATAGAATGCATAAAACTATCCAACCAGCTTTGAACAGAAACAAAGGAATTTCTGAACGGAAACTTCAAAACCTCTTCGTCCTCTCCTTAAACGAAAGAACCCTTCTAATTTCTTTTCCAAAAGTTTCACGCCTGCATTTCAGCCCAAAATTTCGAAGCATAGATACCAGAAACACAGCAACTTCTGCTTTAGTGCGGGTTGCATCTGTTATATCTCTGTTATTTATTTTTTCTTATTTTGACACCGCGCGAGATTGGCAAAATAAAACAAATAAATAATGCCACAAAGGTTTTAATGAAGGAAGTTAAAATTACGCATATGAAACTGGAAAACCTCTACTGTGCAAGATGTGGTTCTGAATTCGACATAATCGTAAAGAGAACGACGGGTTATTCCGGCCCCATGCACATTCCAAACCTGTACTGCCCTTTTTGCGGGGGTAGGCGGTTAATTAAGAAGCAAGGGGTATTCTTCCATGAACCCTGAGAAGTCTATCCTGAAGTACCTCTCTGAAAAAAGCCCTCTAAGTTTTAGGGACTTTGTCTGGTTCATTTTATACCATCCGGATGTGGGATACTACTCTAGGCATTTGCAACCCAATAAAGTTCATAGGAGGAGGGCGATCGATGTAGCAGTCGAAGACATGCTCGAGTTTTGTGATGGAGAAGTTCTAGAGCTGAAGACTCTGAACGACGTGGAAAAACTTGAAGATGGATTTAGAGGCGTAATCGTTGCCAATGAGTTCTTTACCTCGCTTCCTTTTTACCTTGTTGACAGAGGAATGGAAGTTTACGTTGATATAAACGGCGAAGAGTTCAACGAGACTTTAATGGAACCTTCTAAGGAACTTAAAGAGTTTCTTAGCTACACTTCTGCCTATGTTGACGTTACAAGGTATCCAGCGTGCGTTGATGCTGCCAAAATGGCAGAACTAATAGGAAGTAAACTTGAAAGGGGATTCCTGCTTGCAATAGACTACGGTTTACCAGCAGAGGAGTACTATTCGAGGAAGCTCAGAATAGCATGCTTTAGCGAGGATACTTTCGGCCACAACCCCTATTCCAAGGTTGGACTGCAAGCAGTAGCCGCACCAGTTGATTTCACAGCCTTAATCGAGTGGGGTGGTCGCTCTGGCTTTAGCATAACAGGTTTTACGAGTTATAGGTATTTCTTGCTTAACACGATTGGTGAAGACGAACTCGAAGAGCCCTCGGATTTCAAATCCATAGCTATGCCCGTAACAATTAAAGTGCTAGTGATGCATAAGGGAATTACTAGACAGAAACTCAAATGTTTGCGAAGTACACCCTCCTTTGGATACTGGAATCGCTACAATTACGAAATAACAGACGAATTTGAAAGCGGGGATTAACTCGAAATCGTGTTGAATTGGAGAATGTAGAGATAATTACTGTTGCACTCTGAGAATTTTGGAGAGACAGGAAGAACACAGGCCAAGTTTTATAACTTCCTTTTCTTCGAACTTGTAGCCTAGCCAGTGGTCAAGCTTCCAGCCTTTTGCTTCGTAAGCATTCGCTATTTTGCCACAATACTGGCATTTCACACGCATGCTGTTGCTCAAAAATTGTAGGATATATGCTTTTTGAAATTTTGTTGAATCTGATAGATTTTCAAACTCGTAAACTCTCAACTTTGAGCTTAGAATGATGCACTGTTTTAATTTGGAATTTCTGCTAATCTACTCTTTAAACCTTTGCCGTATGAATGCAACGATTGGGGTGATATACACAATCCGATGATCCACCTTCATCAATCACAGCAATATCTTATCGAGGATGAAAAGCATCAGTTTAGCCATTTGCCAATTCATCCATTTCTGTGGTCTCTCTGAACTCAGCGTTTGGTGTTCTTTTTTCAACTTGCTACCTACATCCGGTAAAACGCAAGCAATTTCCCCTTCAAACTCTTTCAGGACATCGGATAAGATTAACTCATTTGCGGAAGGAATTATGAATCTCTTTTTTATGCTCCGCTAACGCAACCAAAGCGGGGAAATTCTTCTGTTTTGAAACTCCGATGCTTTTCAGCTCAATTATGCATTCATCTGCAGCTTGAGTCAACTCCAGTTTCAAACTTTTCTATGACCTCCTTGATTCAAAGGTTTCATACTCGCTCAGCCCTAATTTTTTCAGTTTTCGATCGTTGTTACTATAGCGGTTCGTAATGATTTATTGAGGTTTTACGAGAAACTTTCACGTCTTTACCTATTTAATTTCCATTAACCTTGATAGCAGGCAATAATAGTTCTGTTTTTAAGAGGGGAGGACATACAAAAGCAATTAGATTGCTTGCAATTGAGATTTAAGCAAAAAAGGAGTAAAATTGTAGCCGGAGACTCCCAATGCCAATTCTCCAAACTACGTCCAATATGCTTAGAGACGCCATCATATCCAGTCCCCAAACTGAAAACTTTCACCTACTTGCAGTTGGTCGCTGTTGGTGTGCTGATTAAAAATCGGAAATAATAATATTAATTTTAGAATGAATTTAAATC
>QMZF01000215.1 GCA_003663055.1 Archaeoglobales archaeon
GAATACTTTGCAAGCAGCTTCCTGAGCTCTTTTTCAGTCCAGCCAATTCGTTCACCATCATCAGGGGGGTCTTGTCTTGCAAGCCATTCCGCAAACTCTCTGACATCAGCTTCGAGATTTGTTAGAGTATCGGCAAGAGCGTCTTCTAGGACTTTGACAGCTATCAAAAAGTCGATGGGGTGTGCGACCAAATAGCGGTGACCGTACTTCTCAATCACATTCCTTTTCTTCTGGAAAAGCAGGGCTACAGCTTGAATCATCTCGAGCAGCTTTTTGAAGTCTCTCATTGTTCTCGGTTTGTCATGCGGGAAGTTCTCCGCTATGATGGGTGCGAACGGGATAATCACACCATCGTAGCTTTCGAGAACTCGTATAGCATTCCAGACTTTCTTCTCGTCCTCTTCAACGCCGTTAAACCTCCATGGAAATGCCATCTCGCTTGAGTGGAAAAGCTGTACATCTCTGAACTTCTCACCGCTCTTTTCAGGTGTTGCAAGTAGAGTTCTGCTGTCGTCTTCGTCGATCGTCTTTCTGGCTGCAACTAAACCGATGTAGGCAGGAAATCCTCTGATAACGATCCTGCGCGCAATTGGTGTTTTTCCTGAAGTGTCCGTGAATTCACTTTCGAGCTGGTATAAGTCGTGGCTGAGAACCGGCTTGAACTCGTCCAAAAAGTCTTTGCAATTGCCTTCTTCGAGGAGGACGAGAACTTTTCCGGTGAAGTCTATCACTTTGCTGCCGTCTTCAAGCTTCTTCCCAAGTCCGGAGTAGTAAAGGGCTTTTCTCGTTAAAGCTGTCCTGATTATCAACATCTCTGGTGGAAACAGCCTAGCAACAGCTCTTACGAGGCTGGACTTTCCAGTGGACGTTTCGCCACTGAATCGTAAGTTCAACGGTTCTTTTAGCTTCGCTGAGAGCATCGTGAAAAACACGAGAAGAGCGTTCTTCTCTTCTCTAACGAGCTTCTTGCGAATCAGTCTCATTACTTCGTTTAGAAGCTTGGGCGATTTCAGTAACTCTTCGGCTTCTCGAATTTCCCCTTCTGTCAGATGTATCTCTGGCTTTCCTTCAATTGGCGTTTGTGGTTCTTCAACTTCTCGAAGCAACAGGGCTTTCAATTCTTTATCGTTTTCAATTCTTAGTAAAGTCCAACTGACAGCCCGTTTTATCTCCTCCTTTGCTGCGTTTATCCCGATCGCATGAGCTTGCCTGGCAAGTTCAGCAAACTTCTTGCCTTCGAGGATCTTGTAGTACTTTCTAACTGTCGTTGGGAGTGAACGAAGCCCCTCGCGATTTATCCATTGGAAAGCAAACTCGCCATCTGCGTAGTACACGATTAAACCTGCAAATTCTTCGTCTCCAAGTTCAAAGGTTGCAAGGATCGCGCCAGCTTCTTCTTTAACTTCAATCAATTTCAGCTTTTTCTCACGCATCGCTACCACCTTCAAAATTCGCTTTCCTCAACTCTTCCAGCACGAACTCTAGGCGAAGGATACAATCAAAAAGCAGCTGTTTGTCAATCGAAGTGAAATGCGCTTTCAAATCCTCGATTGTAATCTCCAGAAGTTTTGTAGTTCTAGAAACTTTTTTATACTTATTCGTCAATTGCTTTATTGAAGTTCGCTGGTAGTCGATCATTCGTTTCACCTCTATTTATTTTAATTCTCCATTACCACCGCTGAGCGTGTTCGGGTCTGAGATTTCTTCCAGTGTAACCTTGTAAATCGCGTTTTTCTTGAGTAGAGGTCTTATTTTGGCTGGAATGTTGATGTAGAGAATGCTACCGCTTTTAGTTAGTCCGTTAACTGCAAATTCGATCCTGGTTTTATGTGCTTGCATGTACTTTCGTTAACTTACGGTTTTATAAATTTTTCTGTGGTGTCATGTACTTTCAGAAAGTCTTATATAGTAACTTGTGATTCCCTCTTTATGGAGTTGTTAAACACCATCCTGAATTTGCCGCCAGAGAAAGCGAAAAACGTCTTAGTAACACTTGATCCACTTGAAAGGCAAGTTATAGAGGTACTATTGAAGAAAAAAGTTGCTTTAACAGCACAACAGATAATCAACGCCCTTGTGGAGGAACTAGCAGATCACATTATGGAAAAAGCCGAAATATTAGAAAAAAACGGTGCAATCTTTGTTAAGCTTGAGAAACCGGGTTGGCATCACATCGATGATGTACCATCCGGAGAGTTCAGGGTTTATAGGAGTACGGGAGACGTTGACGTCCCCCTCTTTGAGGAAACTTTCTATCCTGGAAGGATCTACGTAAAACTCTCAGATTTCGTGAAAGTTTTAAACGACTACCTTGAAAGAATTCCAAAAGCCAAGACAAAGAGTGAAATTCTAGATTGTAAGAAGAAATTAGTCGGTTATTTTACCGAGATTCCAAGCTTTAGGAGAGTGGAGACAACGATCCTACCGGAATTGATAGCTGCAGGACTGGTAGTAGCCAGAGACCCCACAACCAAAAAGAGGGCGAAAAAGCTCTACGCTGTTAATCCCGTTCTCCTCGATATCTTCAGAGAAGCTTAAATACAGGTGATAGAATGGAATGGGTTGGCAGATGCAGAGTAGGCAAAGTTAAAACGGGAGAAAACACGTACTATCCGCAGATAAGACTACCGAAAACCTTAAATGAACTGATAGGATCAGAAATTGGTGTCTGGAAAGTAAAAACGAGCGCTGGAGAAGCATTGCTACTGACACCCGGGATAACAGATCCTGATGTACAGATTCATGTACAGGAAAAGGCAAAAAATGTACATAGTAAGCATGCAGATGTACATTATCCCGAAATTGAAGAAAGGATCAGCAGGCTTGAAAAGGCGGTAGAGCAACTAACACAAATGCTTTCGCAAAGAGAAAGCTCTGGAGGCTGTAGTTCGGGATTTGATGCCCGTTCCTGTGCGGGGGTTGCCGAGCCAGGAAAAGGCGGTGGATTTAGGGTCCACTCCCGAAGGGGTCCGTGGGTTCAAATCCCACCCCCCGCATCAATTTACAGTTAAATAAAAACCAGCAAGGTCATGGAAAGAGCGGTGGGAAGTCCAAACCTGTTTTTTCATCTAACCCGAGCATTATGTTCATGTTCTGCACGGCTTGGCCACTCGCCCCTTTA
>QMZF01000216.1 GCA_003663055.1 Archaeoglobales archaeon
CAGCGATAAACGTTTATGTCGTTTACAAATGGGTTTCAAGGAGAAATGAACACTTCAAGAGACAGAGGCTGCTATTTAATTCCATCAAGGACTTCTTAAAGTCTAAGGGGTTTGACGTTTCTGGGCTTGAAACGATATGTATGGAGGTTGACATCGAGGAGACGGAGAAAAATGCAGTTCTATGGGCTCTAATTCAGTTTGTTCCTTACGTAGGAGGATTTCTTTTGATATACGTTTACCACTTTCTAAACAAGGACTTTTACAGGCATGAAAAGAGAGAAGAACATTTTTTAAGCGCTCTCTCAAACGTACTATCAAAAGCGGGTTTTGACTTCAGTTACATAAGGTACAACACAATTCCAGACAGAAGTACGATCCTGTATCTTGTTTTAACGATCTTAACTTTTGGTTTCTTTGGTCTCTACTGGGTTTATACGCTCACAAAGGATCCAAACAACCACTTCGTTGAACATAGAAAATGGGAAGACACAATGCTCAACATCCTCAGAAGGCTTTGAAAGTTTTTTTATAACTTGTAAAGAACATGATTCATGCCAATTCAAAAGGGAGATATAATAAAACTCTCATATACGGCAAAACTTGAAGATGGAACAGTCATAGACACAACAGACGAAAAGACTGCAATGGAATTTGGAATATACAGTGAAGATTACAGATATGGGGATGTTTATGTGATAGTGGGAGAAGGAAACGTTGTTAAGGGATTTGAGGAAGATCTAATTGGAAAAGAAGTCGGCTACAAGGGTGTTGTAAAGGTTTCTCCAGAAAAGGCATTTGGTGAGTACGATCCAAAGAATAAAGAGCTTATAAGTTTATCGAAGTTCAAGGAGAAGCCGAAGGTGGGTGACAGGGTTAAGGTTGGCGATAGGGTGGGAATAGTTGAGAGGATCGTAGGTAGAAGAGCGATAGTGGATTTTAATCATCCATTGGCTGGAAAATCGATAGTTTTTGAGTATGAAATCAAGGAGAAGGTTGATGACGTTTCTAAGAAGGTTGAAGCTATATTTATGATATACACTGGAATGAATGTGAAGGCAAGGGTTGATGGGAAGAAGGTAACGGTTGAGGTTCCAAGAACTTTTCATTTCGTTCCATACGCTCCTCTCAACAAAGTTTCGGCACTTATGAGGATATTTAAGTATTTGGATGTTGAAGAGGTTGAAATCGTCGAGAGACACAAGAAGGTGGAGATACCAACGTTTGAAGACATTAAGGCAAAAGACTAAATTCAAATCAAAATTCTATCATGAGGGTTCTTGTTGTGGATGCTGGAGGTAGAGGAAACGCAATAGCTCACGCCTTTTCGAGAAGTGAAAAGGTTGATGAGGTTTTTGTTGCACCAGGAAATGCTGGAAGCGAGTTCTTTTTAAAATGTAAGCAGGCTAAGTTGAATGGAAGGTTTATACCGTCCATAAGGGCCATAGATGAAATCGTAAGGTTTGCAAAGATGTACGATGTCGATCTCGTTTACATAGGTCCAGAAGAGCCTTTGAACTTGGGACTCGTTGATAGACTCGATGAGGAAGGGATCCCAGCAGTAGGTCCAAGGAAGAAGGAAACGATATTGGAATCGAGTAAGTGTTGGTGCAAGGATTTCTTAAGTAAGATCGGTGTTCCCGTTCCAGAGTACAGAAACTTTGACAATCCCGAGGATGCCAAGGAGTACGTTAGAGAGATGTTTGAAATGGGTAAGGAGGTTGTAGTTAAGGCCGATGGCTTGGCAGCTGGTAAGGGTGTGTTTGTATGTGAAAATTTGGAAAAGGCCAACTTTGCGATAGATGAGATCATGATTAAAAAGAGATTTGGGGAAGCTGGGAATAGAATTGTGATAGAAGAGAGGCTTTATGGGATCGAAGTTGCCTTCACCGCTGTGAGCGATGGTAAAAGCGTGAAACCGTTTGGTCATGCAAAGGATTACAAGAGAGCATTTGATCCAGACGATGTGGATGGTATGAGAGAGTTCTACATAGGATTCTTCAAGAGATTCATAACGAGATCCGAAGCTGAGAGTTTACACAGAGATGGCAGACTCTTAAATCCAAACACCGGTGGAATGGGTGCGGTAAGCCCCCATCCAGATGTGAACGATGAAGTCGAGATGGAGATCATGGATAAGGTTGTTAAACCGATAGTGAGGGAGTTTAAGTTTAGAGGTATTCTTTATCCTGTCATAATGCTCGTCAGAGAGGATGAAAGTTTGATTCCAAAAGTTTTAGAGGTGAACGTAAGGGATTGCGATCCTGGAGCTCAAGCTAAGTTGCCTCGATTGGAGAGCGATCTACTAGAGATTTCAATGGCAGTCATAAACGGAGAACTTGAAGATGTAGATGTGAGGTTCAGTCAAGATTACTGCGTCGCAGTTTGTGCTGTGAGCGGAGCTTTGAAAGGCAGGGAGGGATTGAAACCCGGCTATCCATCGGATCACTACACGAGTCAGCCGATAGAGGGAATCGAGGATGCTATGAAGGATGCGTTGATATATGCAAACGGAATCGCCAAGCCGAACGGCTATGTCACCACTGGCGGAAGAGTTCTCACGGTAGTTGGAGGGGGTAAAACACTCGATGAGGCAAGAGAGAAAGCATATTCAGCGATTTCGAAGATAAAGTTCCCAGGAATGAGATACAGGAAGACGATAGGTTTGTCGGATGTTCCAGATTGATTTTAGCCCCTGGAAGGGTAAGAAGTAGTATATAAATTAGACAAAAAGATGTGATCACCATTGATGTAGACAAGGGTAGGTTTGATAGATTGCAGCATCGCATTACATTGAGAAATGGGAAGACATCTTCAAAGTTAAGATATCAAAGTTGAGTGAGGAGGATTTGACATCCTCCCCGCACTAAACAGTAGTTCCGAAAGTGTGTTGGTGATACATAAGTAATTTAGATAATAATAATTTAGATTTAATGGTTTATAAAACATGGTAGTGACGCAAAGATGTTGATGAGTTATTTAAATTGTACACAACGATGCGTCACCACCTAAAACATCAACACACTTTCCGATCTACTGTAAACAGTAGTTCTGAAAGTGCGTTGATAGGTAAAAATCTAAATAAGAGAAATTAGATCAACTATTATG
>QMZF01000217.1 GCA_003663055.1 Archaeoglobales archaeon
CTGCTGGATTTTTTCCGCTGCTTTAGGCGTTACGTAATCCACAACAACTTTAACTGGTTTGGAGATCTTACCAGCTCCAAGAAGCTTCGAATATCCGAGCTCTGATAAGTCTACGACGTAAACTTCCCCCTCCTTATACGCAAGGCCGAGGTTAACGAGGTTATCAACTATAGCATCAAGATCGCCAACGTTAAGCTCGGGGCGGGAAGAAAGAAACTTATACGTGTAATCGTCAAGTTTACCTTCTTTCTTGAGCTCTTTAAGTCTCTCTTTAACCGTTTGTTCCATCTTGTAATCCGCTCTGATAGACTTTGGTCTTGTAAAGCCATACTTCCCTATCTCGTAGCCTATTTTAACTGCCCTTAAGTACTTGTGCTTGAACATTCCAGCGTTACCCCTTCCGCCCCTATTTCCTCCCCCACCTCTGTTGTTTTTGTGTAATCCGCCTCCACAAGTTCGTGTCCCTCTGATCTTCTTTACCTTGGGTTTTGGCATCTTCATCACCTCATCTTGTAAAGAAGCTTGCATATCTCATCATGCTTTCCAAGATCGCCAAGGGGGTAGTGCCACTTTATGTTTTTAAGACCACCTCTCGGTGGGTGAAGTCTGAATACGGGCTTTAAACCTGGTATATCTTTAAGTGTTGCTCTACCCTCAATAACCGCTTTTGCAAACTCGTCTATGGATGAGAACTTCGTATTTTCTTTAACGTATTCGTCTGTAAGAGGTTTATTACCAACAAGTCTCCCTCTTCTTCTAAGTAGCATTGCAAGGGTTTCAGCATCGATCTTGCCATATGCAACGTAATCCTTCACAACGTTAAGCATACCTCTGTAGGATTGCGTATCTGGAATGACGACACAGTGATACCTTTTATGTAAGCGAAGCATTGCGAGAGTTTCCTTAATTTTCCTGTTAACGTCAACACTACCTCTCAGCCTAACAACGGCAAACATAGCGAATCACCTCTTAATGTACATAGTTCTTTTGAGAGCCTCATACGTTGCCCTCGCAAAGTTTATAGTAGTTCTTGTGTTTCCCTTCGTGAACGTCCAAACATCTTTTACTCCGGCAAGCTCTAGAACTTTCTTTGCCACATCCCCTGCAACGAGTCCGAGCCCTTTTGGCCCGGGGATGAGCGTTACACGAACACTTCCGGCACTGCCGGTAACCTTGCATGGAATTGAGTGTTCGGTGCCGCAGCCACACTCCCAGGAACCGCAGCCGCGCTGCACCTTAAATATGTTTATCTTTGCGTTGTTTATGGCCTTCTGAATTGCCGGAGCTACTTGCGAGGCTTTTCCCACTCCTACACCTACGTAGCCATCTCTGTTGCCAACAACTGCCGTTACCCTGAACTTCGTCCTCCTCCCGCTGTCTGTCATACGTTGTACCATTGCAATTTCGAGTACTTCATCTTCGAGCTCGGGAAGCAAGATGTCAACTATCTCTGGTTCTTTCAAAGGCAATCCACTTGCTATTGCCTCGTCTATCGTCCTTATTTTGCCGTCCGCTACGAGCTTTCCAAGGCGAGTTCTAGGCGTCCACTCCTCGATCATTGCACCATCCCCATTATCCTGTTCCTTATCTCATCAACATGAGCTGGTAAATCAGAAGGCTTTAAACCTCTCTTCTCGTATTCAGAAAACCTTTCTGGCGACATTTCATAATAGCTCGCTATATGTTCACCTTTTATGCGTGAATCGTCGGGAAACACCTCAGGACTGTGGGGCACCTCCATACCCCCTTCTACGGCCCCGCGCAATACTGCAAAGACTCTAGAACCTTTCGTTGGAGAATGCAGACCTATATCGAGTACTGCTTCGCTTATTCCTTTCGATAGTGCTTTCTTTGCAATCAGCAAACCTGTCAGGTATGCTGCGGGAGTGTTGTTCAAATCGCCCTTCCAGCCAAAGCTGCGAAGCATTGAAGAGTCCACTGCTGCAACAACCCTATCTCCTTCGGGATTATATTCTACAAGCTGCGCTATTACCTTCGAATTGGTAATCCTTACAACAAGTCTCGGCTTTCTTGATAGTAGGAGCTTGAGTCTCTTCCTGTAATTTGTCTTACCCTCTCTTCTCCTCCTGAACTTCACCCTGTATCTCGGGCCTTTCGCCAACTGAATCACCTCTCAAGTATTGATTGAATGTATGTGTTGAGATGGGCTACACTTCTGAATTCTCCACCCTTTGCCTTTCTGTAAAGCATGCGGTAAGTCCTTCTGTCAATAACTCATGTATCCCTCAAAAACTTTAGTCTTCTCCTTATTGCTCTTATTCTTGCCATCCAGAGTTCCTTTGACGGCATCCTTGCGCCTTTCCTACCCTTCCTGCTTCCATGCCCCCTCCTTCTCCCCTTCTTTCTTTGGAGCTTTCTCTGCTTGATCCTCGCCCTGCTTATGCCTTTCACGGGCTTTCGCTTGATGACGCCGTCTTCTATGAGCTTTCTGACGTCGTCCTTCGTCGCTGCTGAAGCTATATCGCTTAATGCATTCGGATCCATCCACACTCTGCCCTCTCCGCATTCAAGCAGTTCTGCAGCAAGCCTTCTCTGGAGTCGCAAATCCATGATATCACCCTTGAGTCGGATTTAGGACTTTTATTCCGAGTTCTTTAGCTTTTTCTTCGATAGCAAGCCTCTTTTTCATCCCAACGCTTGATGCGATTCTTACTGCTTGCCTATCCGGATCAATTTCGTCGAGTTGCTTGAGGGTGTGAACGAGTACCTCCTCCTTTCCACATGGATGCAAACCCCTAACTGCTTTGGGTGAGCCAAAACCAACGCTAACTGGAATTTTTCCACTCCACTTTCCACCATACCTTTGCCTCAGCTTGCTGTGTCTGCCTCTCGGCCTCCTCCATCCTTTATTGCGAAGTCTCAGTTTCTTGTGGGATTCGTATCTCCTAAATTCAGGCTTTCTCGCCTTAAGTCTTCTCCTGAGCTTCAGTAGGTTTGCAGTTCCCATTGTTCATCACCACCTAGGGTTTCTCAACTATGTAAATACCATCCTGAAACACCCGCACATCGAGATCTTTAATCCTCGTTGCCTGCTCAAGGTTTGCTGCAGTCTGTCCGCATTCTTCCTTATCTACGC
>QMZF01000218.1 GCA_003663055.1 Archaeoglobales archaeon
GAATTGCCTCAGCCTCGGTGTTTTTTAAAGCGGAGTAATTGCAGCCGAGAACCTGTCCGGGTAGTTTTACCCTTTTACTTCCCTTTTTGAGCTCTACCTTGTAACCTTCAGCCTCCAGAACCGCCTTTACCTTCTCAAGCTTCCATGCGTACTGTGCGGTTGCTATAAGTGCTATTTTGCTTTCTTCAATATCGAGCCTTTTTACGGCTTTCTCATCAAAATCAACTCTATAAGGAACGTATATGACTTTATCGAGTTCAAAAATTGGCTCGTGGGCGAAGTGAAGGAGGACATCGACATCTTGAAGAAGTGAAATATCAACATCGCAGGCTCCAAAAGTTGGGGATGCGGACAGAATAACCTCGAAGCCATCATTTTCGATTTTTTCGGCAATTTCAGAGCTCCAGTACTTCAAGCCGTTAGGTAGCTGAACTCCGACGATTTTAGCGTTACGTCGTCTAAGCTCCTCTAAAACTGAATCAAAATCAATTCTGGATAGGATTGAAGACATAAAACATAAAAATTAGAGCTTTCGAAGTTTTTGCAAGATCAGTTTTCTTTCCACCCTTGCCACCGTTTCGCGAACCATTTGAACTGCATCCGGATTTGCGGAGACGCTGTCTATACCCATCTCAACGAGCTTTGCAACCACGTGCGGGTAGCTTCCAGCTTGGCCGCATATCGAAGTTTTAACGCCGTGCTCCTTGCAAATCTTTATTACTCTTTCAATTAGCTTCATAACGGCTGGATGCGTCTCGTCGTAAAGGTATGCGACGTTCTCGTTGTTTCTGTCAACGGCAAGGGTGTACTGCGTCAGGTCGTTCGTACCGAAGGATATGAAGTCTATGCCCACCTTTACTATGTCCTCTATTATCAACGCTGCCGCCGGAGTTTCCACCATAACGCCAAACTCTATCTTTTCAAGGGGCAGGCCTTCTTCCATGGCAATCTTTTTGGCTCTTTCAACCTCCTTTGGATGCGTTACGAGGGGGAGCATGATTCCAACGTTGGTGTAGCCTTCATCTACGAGCCTCTTTATAGCCCTTATCTCTGCCCTAAAGTGCTCCTCCTCAACCAAGTCTCTTCTTATCCCTCTGAAACCGAGCATTGGATTCGCCTCTATAGGCTCGTTCTCTCCCCCCTCCATCGTCCTGAATTCGTCGGTTGGAGCGTCGAGCGTTCTTATCCATACCGGCTTTGGATAGAAAGCTTTGGCAACTTTTTTCATTCCGTTGTAGAGTTCCTCGATGTATTTCTCGACCTCTCCATCTCTTATGTACTTCATGGGGTGCTTCTCAAGGCCAAGAACCATGTGTTCTATCCTGAATAGACCAACGCCGTCCGCCCCGGTTGCTGCAGCTTTCTCGGCAGCATCGGGAATGGATATGTTAACCTTAACTTCGGTTGCCGTTATAATCGGAACGGAAACTGCGGTAACAACTTCTTTCTCTTTCCTTTCAACTTTAAGTCTTCCAGAGTAGACAATTCCCTTCTCTCCGTCAACCGTAACGAGCATTCCATCCTTTAGAACCTTTGTAGCTTCTTTCGTTCCGACAACAGCTGGAACGCCAAGCTCTCTTGAAACTATAGCCGCATGGCACGTCATGCCACCCTCGTCGGTAACGATTGCCGAGGCTTTCTGCATTGCCGGCACCATGTCTGGGGTTGTCATTGTTGTAACGAGCACATCTCCCTTCTCTATCTTGCCTATCTCCTTCTCGCTCAAAATGACTTTAACTTCTCCAACACCAATGCCTGGCGAGGCTCCAAGGCCTTTCACGAGGATTTCTCCTTCAGCCTCCTCCACTTCCTCCTTAGCCTCCTCTTTCTTGATCGTTGTTACGGGTCTTGACTGCACGATGTACACCTTTCCCTTTTCTATTGCCCATTCGACATCCTGCGGTTTGCCGTAGTGTTCCTCTATAACTTCTCCAAGCTTTGCTAGTTTCTCAATTTCTTCATCACTCAGAACTCTCGCCTTGGCCTTCTCCTCAGGCAGCTCTACTTCTACAGTTTTACCATCCTGCTTCACTATGGCTATGTTCTTCACAGAAACTTTGATGTCCACTATCTTCCCGTTAACTCTATCGTAAACGTACGTGTCGGGTGTGACCTTTCCGCTAACTATCGCCTCACCCAGCCCCCAAACCGCTTCAATAATGGCCATTTTCTCTCCTGTGACGGGATGAGACGTAAACATGACTCCGCTCTTGTCGCTGTTTACCATTCTCTGCACGACTACGGCTATACTTACATCCTCATGTCTGAATCCCTGTCTAATGCGGTAGTATATGGCCCTAGGAGTGTAAAGGCTGCTCCAGCACTTCCTAACTTTATCAACTACGTCTTCCTCGCCCCTAACATTAAGAAATGTTTCCTGTTGGCCAGCAAAGCTCGCTTCCGGTAAATCTTCAGCCGTTGCAGAACTTCTTACCGCAACGAATACCTCTTCGCCCTCCTCCTCGCAAAGCTGTTTGTATGCTTTTTTAATCTCTTCAATAATATCATCGGGAATTGGAGTCGATTCTATAAGCTCTCTAATTTTTCTCGACGCTTCCTGAAGTTTTTCAGTATCTTCAACGTCAAGACCTTCGAGAATCTCTATTATCTTGTTTTTAATTTCAGTTCGCTCTATAAAATCCATGAAAGTTCTGCTATCAACGACAAAACCGTTGGGAACAGGAATTTCATTTCTTAAAAGTTCACCAAGATTCGCACCCTTGCCACCAACAAGCGGGATATCGTTTTTGTCTACCTCGCTAAGCCACATCACTCCCATCAAGACCACCGTAGGCTAATTTCCCAGCGGGCTTTAAAAAGATTTCCTGAACATAATATGTTGACAGTGATTAAGAGTTTCACATCGATTCGTTATTTGTTGAAGTGGTTGAATCGCAAGGCAATTAACAACATCAAAATCAGATAGTATAAGCTATATAAGGCAAAGATTTATAACACCACCATTTTTAGCATCGCCGATGAAAGTACTCGTCACCGATCCAATACCGGATGAAGCTATTCAAAGAATGCGCAGCGAGGGTTTGGAGGTAGATGTTAAAACAGGCATAAGCGAGGATGAACTC
>QMZF01000219.1 GCA_003663055.1 Archaeoglobales archaeon
ACCCGGGTCACGGGATCGAGAGTCCCGTATGATTGGCCGGGCTACACCACCGGAGCTTGCGTTTGCTGATTTCAAAGGGAGGTTAATAACCTTTTCGCTCAAAAATTAGGCAATTCCTATCTCTTCATCAGTCAAGTAACAGTCCGGATCGTCTCCCCACAAATCTCCAGCTCTCAGAGCTCTCAGCCTGAAACCTCCGCAAACCTCCTTAAATTTACACTTCCCGCATCTGCCCCTCAGATAGGCTGTTTTGTTCCTAAGCTTTAGAAGTAACTCGTCCTCTGGATTTAGCCAGAGCTCACTGAAGAGCTTTTGTCTAACATTGCCCACGCTGTAATCCCACCAGAACTGGTTGGGGTGTACGTTGCCGATTACGTCAACGCAAGCGATGCGCTTCCCGCTGTTGTCTCCTCCTCGATACTTCAAAAACTCAAGTGCCTCTTCCGCAAGCTTCTCATCGATCTCCCTTAGCTTGAGGTAAACGTAAACGCCGTCTGCCGGATTGTCTACAGTGAGAATCTCGGTCTTGTAGCCGTCGTCGTGGAGCTGTAATGCTTTCTCGATGAGCCAGTCGATCAGTTCTCTCCTCTCTTTGACGCTTATATCGTCTTCAAAGCTCGCTCTGCCAGAGGGTACGAGGTGGTATAGGCAGAACCTCGGTATTTCGTTTTCAGCAAGCATGTCAACAACGGCAGGAATATCCTTTAGGTTGTACTTCGTAACTGTGAAGCGAATTCCCGTCATCATACCCGCATCTTTTGCATTCATTAGTCCTTCAAACGCCCTCTTAAATGCCCCCTTCACGCCGCGAAACCTGTCGTTTGTTTCTTCAAGCCCGTCAATGCTAACGCCAATGTAAGAGAAACCTGCATTTTTCAGCTTTTCAGCAATCTCAGGTGTAATGAGAGTTCCGTTGGTTGAAAGCGAGCAAGCAATTCGTTTTGAAGCGTGGGCAGCAAGCTCAAAGATGTCGTGCCTTAGCAAGGGTTCTCCACCACTAAATAACAGGACTGGCACACCCATGGATGCTAAGTCGTCGATAAATGCAATTGCTTCCTCCGTGCTCAGCTCTTCGCTCTTACTTCCAGCATTCGCGTAGCAATGAATACATTTTAGATTGCACTTAAGCGTTGAATTCCAAACAACAACCGGAATCGGTCTTTTACTTGCATCTACAAGCTTTTTAGGTATTTTTTCATCGCTTTTGTAGGTTAGATGCCTCGAAACAGTCGCCTCTCCTGTAAGCATCTTCGTGATCGCTATCATGCTCTCCTTCCCTCTGCGCTGCTATAAAAACTTGCCTGAAGCCTCTTCAAAGCCTCAAGCTTTTCAAATCTTCCCAATTCAGCCTGCTTTATCGCATCCCTCATGAATTCTATAACCTCATCGTAACTTCGCCTATCAACCGGGAAAGGCACACCATCTTTACCGCCAACAGCAAAGCAGTACTTAGCTGGATCTTGCGTGCTGTACTCTGCGTTGTAGATTATGTCCGCTACTAGAGCTAGCGCTCTTATTGCTGCCTTTCCTATTCCTCTCACAAGCAAAAGTTCCTCGAACCTTTCAGGCTGTAGATTATACGCTTTTTCGATGGCATTCCAGTCAATCCTTTTTGGCACAACTACGCTTTCTCTATACCTAAGAACGCTCAGAAGTTTTCTGTAATCCCTTTGAAACGTACCATCCCTAACTACATCGAGAATTGTTTCCCTATTCTCCCTGCTTTCCCTTGCAACCAGATTCATAACGGAGTTTTCCCTTCTAACGGTTATAATTCCGGAGTGGGGTTCCTCAGCTTTGGCTGAGAAACTTGATACTTTCCAGTGGTATCTCCTTGCAAGCCTTGCGTGGGTGTTCATTCCCTGCTGGATTACAACGCAGTACTTTGGAGAAAATAGGAGGGCATGGTGGTATATGTCGTAGCCATCCTGCAACGCAACTCCGTCAACCTTTGCTGCAAGCCTGCTAACCTTTATCAGCTCTTCCGCCTTACTGCCAATTCCAAGTTCGTCCGCAAACCTCACCACGTGTTCCGGAGTTTTCAACCCTTCCTTGCCTTTCCCACCCGCAACCCTTATGCTAAAGTCAGAAGTGTTCAGCACGGATTTCAGAACTCCCGTTAGAACGGTGGTTGAGCCGGAGGAATTCCAGTCAAAACCCAACACGTTGGAAAACGACTGGAAAAATATTGGATCGCTCATTCTTTCAAAAAACTCCTTTTCACCAAATTCCTTGATAATGAGAGCTATTATTGGCTTTGCAAGCTTTTTCATCCTGCCGAGCAGCCAGTAAGGAGCCTTTCCATGATGGAGCGGCAGGTATATTGAGCCCACAATTCAACTAGTTGTTTTGTAAATTTATTTCTATTGGCTGCTGTGAAAGTGTAAGTTGCGAATTTTGTGCAATGCAAATGGAAATGCAAACAAATTTATTTTCATTGCAGAAAACTGGACTTGATGAGAAGCAAATTTGTGCTCGTATTTCTTACTGCGCTCATCGCCTGCTGCACTTCAGACATCGCTGGAGAAGCGATGGAGAGATATGCAAAAATTCAGGACATGAGCGGTGAAGCTGTCATAGTATCAGGAGGAGAAAACACAACGATCTTTTTTGCATTCAAAAAACCATCCAGCTTCATAATTTCGAGCAGCGACGTCATTATCGTTTCGAATGGGAGTGTTGAGTGGGTATACTACGCCAACGGTAGCTGGGTGAAAAAGGCTCCAGAAAGACCGATCTTCGATTACGGTGATATTCTCAGCTTTGCAAGCTCTACAAGAAAGGAGGGAGAGTACTACGTAATAGACAGTGATAAAGGTTCTGTCTGGCTTGACGGAAACTTTCTTCCGGCTAAAATAGTCAGAGATGAGATGACAATAGAATTCAGGCGGATAAGTGTAAATACGGGAATGGGAGACGATTACTTTACATTCACACCTCCCAGCGGTGAGGAGAAAGCAAAAAATGAGAAGCTCCTGAGTATTGAAGAGGCAAGTAAGCGGGTAAACTTCAGCATAATAGTTCCGGCTTATACGGCAAAACACGAGTTTAGCGGTGCTCTCGTTTTCAAGTTTGAAGAAAG
>QMZF01000220.1 GCA_003663055.1 Archaeoglobales archaeon
CGAAAATGAACGAAATAGAACGCTTATCTTTGCGATACTTTCATCCAGAGTGGTTTGTTAGATATACGATAGAACTGCTTGGAAAAGATCAGGCGATAGAGCTTATGATCGCTAACATGCAGAGCACAACCTACGTTAGAGTTAACGAGCTCAAAGCGAGTATTGAATCGGTAAGGAGATACCTTGAAAAGCACTGCTTAGTTGAGGAGACCCCCCTTCCAGAAGTTTTCAAGATTGTAGCTTGGGAAAAACATCCGTCTACGTTGGATTGGCACGAAAGCAGGTATGTTGTGCAAGATTTGGCTTCATCGCTCGTCGCTCACATTTTAAAGCCAGAGCAGGGAGAAAGAATTCTCGATTTAGCAGCGGCTCCGGGACAGAAAACGAGCCACATAGCGATGCTGATGGAGAATAAGGGGAAGATAGTCGCAGTTGATAACTCAGAGGAGAGAGTTAAGCGGATGAAGGCCAAATTAAAGAGGCTCGGAGTCGAAATAGTGGATTGCAGGGTAGCCGATGGCGTAAAGTTTAGCTGGAAGGCAGATAAGGTTCTAATCGATCCACCTTGCTCCAGCACAGGGGCTTTAAGAAATTATCCGTGCGTGAAGTGGAGATTCGATTGGAAGAAGTACAACGCAACAATTAAGCTTCAGCGAAAGATGCTCGAAAACGCTTACAGAAATCTTGATAGTGGTGGTGTGGCAGTTTATTCTACCTGCTCGATAGCATTTGAAGAAAATGAAGAAAACGTAATGTCATCCAAGTTCAGGGTGGATGATGCTAACATGGGTTATTTTTCAACGGGAATTTCTGAATTCAGAGGAAAGAGATTTTCCGAGTGGGAAAAAGTTGTAAGGACCTGGCCGCACATTCACGACTGCTGCGGATTCTTTATAGCTCGACTTCAAAAAGAATGAATTAGATTGAAAAATAGATTCAACAAAGTTTTATTGTTCTTTGCCTACTCTTGCCATGGATTGCTATGGTGTCATCGGATACCCAATCGGACATTCCATCTCGCCAGCGATGCACAACGCAGCCTTTAAACACGCAGGAATAGATGCAGTCTATCTAGCCTTTGAGGTAAAACCGGAGGAGCTGAGAGAAGCTATTTTTGGTGCAAAAGCTCTTGGTATTAAGGGCCTTAACGTTACGATTCCGCATAAAGAGGAAGTTCTTAAATATGTTAAACCCGTTGGAATCGCTGCGAAAATAAAAGCGGTGAACACAATCCTTGTTAATAGGCTTGAAGGCTACAACACCGATGCTTGCGGAGCTTTGAGGGCACTTGAAGAGGCGAACGTTGACGTAAGCGATAAAGTTGCGCTTGTGGTTGGTGCTGGAGGTGCAGCGAGGGCTATAGCCTTCGCTCTTGCGGAGAAGAAGGCAGTAGTCGTAGTTACAAACAGAACAGAGTCAAGGGGTTTGAAGCTTGCAGAAGACGTTAGAAAGGTTGGAGACTGTATTTTCCATCCTTATGACAGGCTTGAGGAGCTCAGGGGAAAGATAGACATACTCATCAATGCCACGCCGGTGGGTATGAAGGGTTTTGAGCAAAAGCTACCCGTTCCAGAAAGCTTGGTTGAAAGAATAATCGTCTTTGATACTGTTTACAATCCCTTGGAAACTCAGCTTATAAACCTTGCAAAGCGCAGAAACTGCAGGGTTGTGCACGGAATCGACATGCTCGTCTTTCAGGCTGTTGAAGCTTGGAAGATATGGTTCGGTTTTGAGGCCGATGCCAGCGTTATGAAGAAAGCGGCAATCGAGGCTCTTCGATAGCTTATCGATCATAAAGGCTCATAGAAACAGCAGAAGTTTTATCAACTGCTGCAGTAAGGCTTAGCTATGGAGCTAACCTTTGTAACATCAAACGAGGGAAAATTTAGGGAAGCTGAGGAGATTGCAGCAAGGTACGGAATAAAACTCAAATGGAAGAAAATGTCGTATCTCGAACCTCAGGGGAGCAGCCTCGAAGAAATAGCAAAGCTGAGTGCTGAAGCTTTAAGTGAGGAATTAAAGGAGCCGTTCTTTCTTGAGGACAGCGGTCTTTTTGTTGAAGCTCTGAAGGGATTTCCCGGCCCGTACTCCTCCTACGTCTTCAAGACGATAGGCAACGAAGGGATAGTTAAGCTCATGGACGGTGTTGAGAACAGAAAAGCGTACTTTCTTGCAGTTGTAGCCTATTTCGATGGTGAGAAGGTGCAAATCTTCACTGGAAAGGTAGAGGGCGAGATTGCAACGGAGATGCGCGGAGATAGGGGATTTGGCTTCGACCCTATATTCCTCTACGGCAGCAAGACCTTTGCAGAGATGGGAGATGAGAAGAACGAGGTTTCGCACCGCAGGAGAGCGTTAGAGAAGTTCTTCTCGTCTATTTGCTGAAACCTCCAGAGATGATTACCTTCAACGCATCCTCCACCTTCATGTCGAGGTAAATCAGTTCTTCTTCTGGAACCAAAAGAACAAATCCCGATGTAGGATTTGGAGCGGTTGGAATAAATACGTTTACCAGTTTTCTTCCAACCCTTTCGTTCACTTCCCTGACTTCCGCTCCAGTGGTGAATCCTATTGCATAGATACCTTTTCTCGGATATTCGATAAGGACAACGCCCTTTATTTTCTCGGTTTCTGAAGCAAAAATAGCCTTGCTTGCTTCCTTTGCAGCAGAGTAGATTGTTCTGACAACCGGGATTCTTCTCATGAAGTTTTCGGTGGCAGAAATAATTCTATTCCCTATTGCAAACCTTCCAAACAAGCCAGTGAGAAATATAAGAAAAATTAGAAAAAGCCAGCTTAAGCCGGGGAAGTAAAAACCAATCAGCTTTATCAGTATTGGCTTCAACAAATTATCAACGAACGTAAACGTCCAGTAGATAATGTATACTGTGGCAAGCAGGGGGATCAGTATTATGAGGCCTGTGAGGAAGATGTTGCGGAGACTTGCTTTTTTCATCGCTCCCCTTTTCAACGTTGCTCTATAAAAAACCTGTGATAAAAAGATTTGTTAGGCAGTAAAATAATAACTATTTTATTGTAATATTAGATATTAATTTTTTCTTAAGAATATTGAAAAATAA
>QMZF01000221.1 GCA_003663055.1 Archaeoglobales archaeon
AAGGTAACTTTAAGGGATAGAAATAGGATTGGCTTTAGCTGCATTATTTTATCAAGCATGCACGCAATACTCGTAACTGCCTTATAATTTTTTTGATTAATTAAAATATATTATTTTAGCAAATATTTATTTATATTATGTTTAGGAGAGTCAAGGAAAGGTACGAAGAAATGAAGGAAAAGTAGGAACGTCGACAAACATCAGCTTTGAAGAGAGGCAGATAGATCTAATCCATGTATAGAGAAGTTTAATACAGCATAACATGGACTTGACCTCGAAACAGAAAGAGATAAGTAAACGAGGTTAAGGATCCTGAAGCTAAAGAATTCCTCGATATGCCAGATTTGGAGAGTAGAGAAAGTCCTAGAAAGCTCCGGGGAAAGCTTCGCGGCCTTCATTGGCACGCACTCTCCTTATTGGGCTACATCATTCTAAGGCTTGCTTCTTGCCTCAGCCAATTTTAATTTGTTTATTCAGATTGCTGAAAACTATAAGACAGATCAGACATTCAAAGTACAAAAGCCGAGTGAAAACAGGCCTTTGAGACTGTGGCGATGGAAAACAAAGACCCTGCAGACCCCCACAGAGACTTGCCTCATCAGCTGAAGCTGACCTAATTCTCGAAGTTACAGAGTTTGGAGCGACGCTGAGGGAAAACGGGTGTAGAATTAACTGAGTCAAAGACCTGTTCAGTTTTCATGGCCATAAAGACTCATCATTGAATTATGCAAGGCATATGCTTTCCTTCTAATCTAGGATTTTCGATTTCGCTATCTAAAAGTAATCCAGTCGCTGATGCACCGGTTTAAAATTGCCAACTGTTCGATTCATTCTATGAGTTTTGATTGCCGAAATCTGTTAGTGCAGCAAACCGAACATCAGAACAAATATATACCCTTCTTCAATTAATGGCAATATGTTAAAAAAGTGCTTGCCCATCCTACTCATACTTTTGATAGTACAGCCCGTCCAAGCTGTCCTCAAAGGAAGTCAGCATCCCCCAGGTTATGGCGAAATATGCTTTCCATGCCATGGCCTTTTACTTAGCGAGAGTGAGCAAATTTCAAAACTCTCTCACTGCAGATGCCACAGCGTGGACATATGGAGTGGGACTCATATAAGTATGGAAAGTCTGTCAAAACTTCACGGCTTGGATCCCTGCATTAAGTGCCACATTGGCGCTGGCTATAACAGTGAGAACCTCGATGCCATTGCCGTCCACATACCCCACACCAACGTGAAATGTTCGGCATGTCATGGCGAGGGAGTTGTCGTAAGGCCAGAATCGAGGGATTGCTATCACTGTCACAAGGGTGGAGTCCACGAGGTCCACGGTGAAATCCTTAATGAAATATGCGTTGCATGTCATGGCAAAGTCATCTACAAGTTTGCAGAACTGAAAAAAGAAGTTGGCGTAAAAGAGACTCCGATAGCTGAGAAAGCAAAGCCTTTTTCACTTTATGATGTCCTTAAAAATATCTTTGCGGGCTTGTTAGGTAGAATTTGACTTGTACAATAGTAGCTGTCTTTTTTGCTGCTTAATATTTTTACCTTGGCGTTACTTTGGCCAAATAATTGATTTACTAGCTCAAAATCTCCAATATGAAGTGAAGTTCTGTAGATGGATCCCTGAGAAGGTAAACGGTCTCCCTACTTAGATCTGCCGCAGCCTTATTTGCTTTTATAAGAACTGTTCTCCCACACACATACTGGCTCCTTCTAATAACGATGTCCGTAGGATGTTGAAAGGTCATAGACGGGCTACCAAATCCAACAACCTCCTCCCTAACATCGTAATCCGGAAGATACAGAATTACTCTCGCCTTACTTCCCGACCTCAGCGCCCCCTTTATTTCCTGTGGAAGTTCGGAAGCTCCCATGCTTGCTTTAATTCCTATAATGCAGTCACCTCTGGGTGTTAGATTGCCTTCTTTCGTTATCTCAAGAGTTGTTCTGTGCCTTGCAGTAATATTGGGATGCCCCCAAGCAACTACAACAACTTTAGTCATTTCTAGTTTCCACTCCACAGACTTTATTCCAATCGCAGAATTTGCAAACCTTTTCCCTCCAAGTTCCAAGTATGCCCCCAACCTTCTTTCTAACCTCATCCCACTTAACTTTCGAACCGGGAGAGAGTGAGAGGAGCCTAACTGCCAGTTCGTCGATTTCTCTTATTTTCAATTCTGCTGTTGAATCAGAGTACACGCAGGCATTTCCGCTATTGTACGGACAAACAGAGCAAACTTCATCTACCCCTTCAACAACTTCAACGTCTTCATATTGTACCCTTTCCAGTATATTAAAGAGGTGCTTAATAAAATCCTGATTGTAGCCTTCACCCCTGTAAAATTGCAAACAGATAAGATGGTGTCCTCTCAGCCTAACCATGTTAGAGGTTTCTGATCTAGGTTTATAAAGGCACCCCTTTGTTTCTTGCGGAAGTAGACAGTGAGACTTCTATCTAAAATCGTGATGGGGTCGAGTCAAAGGAAACGAGAGTATTAGCTAGATAGATCGCTCGGTCTGGACAACGTTCTTTGAATTGGAGTATTTTATGCTGTTGAGCAAACAGGAGTGGGCTTTGAAGGATTTGGTTTAAAAGCACATCAGAGGACATAATCATTTACTCTACAATCAGCTTGAGTTATTTCCCGACATTTCTCGACGGAAGAATCAGTCTTACGGGAATGGTAGACTCAAGTTCTTAAGGCGTTTCAGCGATGGAGTTTATTCTGCAAAGCTTAGATGGAACTACGTCAAAAATGCTAGAAATCCTTCAGGAACAATAAACTGTTGCCTTTTTACGGATAAAGGAATATATACTGCCTACACAACATAAAGCCTCCAGAAAAGAAGAGCACTAAAATCTATGCTGAGATAATAGACAAGCTCTCAAAAAACCGTGGGGAAGTTTGTTGCGAGGTTTGTGACGACAGGGAAGTTCTGAGGAGAGCCATAAACTTGGTGTAACTTTCTATGATGTCGTCAGTCTTTGCTCCGTTGAGATAATACGGCATTTGCTCACGTAATTCACATGTCAGATTTTAAATTGGAGTGAACCACGGAGTTATTCCCT
>QMZF01000222.1 GCA_003663055.1 Archaeoglobales archaeon
GATGTGGTGCAGGCATACCTCGCACGACGGTGGAGCCGACGTCGTTGCATATATGGAGTTTCGTGGTATTGAGAGGTGAGTTAAATGATTAAGCTCACAAAGGAGCTGTTGATAAACGAAGCTAGAGACTTCTGTATTGAGATGTCTAAGATTGAACATGAAAATATTCGGGGAGTGACAGATGGTAAATCAATTGGAGATTATTTTGAGAAAATATTTAAAGCGCGAATTGCCGAAAAATATGAAACCGAAATAGGTAGTTCTGCAACTGGGATAGACTTTCCATCCCCTGAAGTAAATACTGATATGAAGGTTACATCGATTAAACAGCCTCAATCATCTGCACCATTCCAAAGTTTCCGTCAAAAGGTCTATGGTCTTGGCTATAACATACTACTTTTTGTATATGAAAAGGATGATAGTAAGGAGTTTAATGTTCAATTTCTCTATGCAAGATTCATTGACAAAGAGAGGACAGGAGATTACATTACTACAAAGGGATTACAGAGAATACTAAAAGAAGGAGGTAATATCGACGATATTAAAGCTTTCATACTTGAGAGAATTCCCTATATAGATGATATTGAACTTGAGAAGCTTGCTAAAGAAGTGTTTGAAAACCCTCCTAAACTTGGATATCTAACAATATCTCAAGCTCTTCAGTGGAGACTTCAGTACTCACGTGTAATATATGACGAACTTGAAGGAGTGATTAAAATCTATGGGTAAAGTGGATTTAGGTGACTTCCAGACACCTAAACACCTTACGGATGCCATCTGTGAATACCTTGCCAAGGAGGGGCTTAAACCTGATGTGCTTATAGAGCCAACATGTGGCTCGGGAAACTTCGTCATCTCAGCTCTAAAGTATTTTCCTTCCTTAAGATATGTTTATTGTGTTGAAATTCAACCGAAATATGAGGATGAGTTTCACCATAATATGGCTTCGATCAATCTAGAGTATAAAGCCAAAATAGAGTTTCACAATGATAACATTTTTACTCACAAGTTTTCGGATGATTTCTTAAATGTCTTGAAAGATAACCCCTACATCCTGATTTTAGGAAATCCTCCTTGGGTGACTAATGCTGAAATATCTCGTCTTGGAGGGGATAACATCCCTCCAAAGATGAACATCAAGAGGTATAAGGGTATCGACGCTCTTACTGGAAAGAGTAATTTCGATATTTCAGAATACATAATTTTACACATGATTAAGCAATTTTGTGAGTGGAAAGGTACTATTGCCATGTTATGTAAGACATCAGTTGCTAAAAATATAATCCAAAGCGCTCCCTTGTTTAACTTAAAAATTAGAAATGCAAAACTACTCCTGATAGATGCCAAGAAAGAATTCAATGTTAATGCTAGTGCAGGACTTTTTATAGCTGATTTTGGATATGAAGTGACTACTACTTGTAAAGTTTCCTCTTTCTATTGCCCATCAAAAGAAACCAGGAAATTTGGATGGTATAACTCAAAGTTCGTTTCCGACATTGAACTGTATAAGAGATATGGCTTCCTAGATGGTGTTTCCCCTTTTGAATGGCGTCAAGGAGTTAAACATGACGCCTCTAAAATCTTAATTTTGAAGAAAACACAGGATGGGTTAATTAACGGGCTTGGGGAGAAAGTCGAAATAGAGGAGGAATTCTTATATCCCTTTGTAAGAGGTTCAAAATTAAGAGCATCAGAAGTTAAAGACACAGCAAATATGATAATCCTAACCCAGAAGAGATTAGGTGATAATACATCAATATTGAAAGAATATCCGAAACTCTGGGATTATTTAACATCTCATGCAAAATACTTAGATGGTCGTAAATCACGGGTTTACAAGGATAGATTTTCGATTTTTGGAATAGGACCGTATGTCTTTAAGCCGTATAAAGTGGCAATCTGTGGACTATATAAGGAGCCTAATTTCTCTTTGATTTATCCCATTAATGGCAAACCTGCGATACTAGACGATACCTCCTATTACTTATCCTTTGACTCGCTAGAGGAAGCGGTCCAAGTGTGGAAGATGCTTAACTCTGATTGTGTGAAGAAGTTCATGCTTGCGAATGCTTTCCTAGACTCAAAAAGACCTTTCACAAAAGAACTGCTGAATAGAATAGATTTGAGTAAGCTGCAAATCTTAGTGGGAGAAAACGAGGACATCCCCGAACTCCTAAAAAGACAGACTACTCCTTCCTCCTCATAAAGCGTCGTCGGCGCACACACTTATGCCAAAGACGCTGCAGGCACATACTTAACATACACAGTTTTCCTCTGCGCCTTGCACTTGTCAATCTCTCTTTCAAGGGTGCTCCTGAGCCCAGCATCTTCCACAGCGTTCCCGTATAACGCACCGAGGAGCCCTCCTGCAACGGTTCCTAACCCTGGAGCGATCACTGTGCCTATCACTGCGCCGATGATCCCTCCCGCAACAGCGCCTGAACCTGTCGGCACTGGTCTCCTGAAGTGAGGACACCTTTCAGGGCAACCACGATCACCCATGTGCTCGCATGTGACAGTGATATAGCAGAAGTCCCCGCGTATTCTTTTGTCGATAACCCTCGCATTGTGGCACTTGAACTCCACCCTAGATCCCGCTCTTATCTCCTTCCTGATAAAGTCCTTGAGTTCTTCTCCTTTCAGATATGTGAAGAGATACGAGAAAATAGTGAGGATGGAGAGAATCTTGATCCATGTGTAGAGGTTCTCAATGAAGGATTTAACCTCCGAAGCTGGAACTTCTGGAACTGGGATGATGGAAACTATGGATATGCATATTGTTCCGAAAATACTGACATAAATCGAAGCTCTCTGAAAATAAGACAGTCGAGAAGGCTCCTGAGTCTCATCGCATTGATCCTCCATCATGCTTCTAATCTCTGCTTCTTCCTTAATCATTTCCATCTCACACACATCACCCGCACACACGCTCAAACGGCTGCTCGGCGAGCAATTAACCCCTGGGTTTCGTGCGGAGGCACGAGCGTGCTTTTCTTGGTGAAAATGGCTAAGAAGATCATCAGACCTGTTAAGGATTGGGATGCAAGGGAAAGATGGTTGGATGAAGCTTTTAAA
>QMZF01000223.1 GCA_003663055.1 Archaeoglobales archaeon
GCCATTAACGCTCTTTCGATAAGCTCTTCATCGCTTAGATCTCCGTTTATATTAACCGCTATCTCACCAGTTTTCAAGGAGCCTTTTAACCTCCCGTTTCGATATTTTCCTTTCCTCCTCTTCTACCTCTTCAACAGGAAGCTTTGGTCTGTAACCGAGTTTATCGCCGTATAGTTCTACAACGAGCTTGGCTGCAAGCCTTGCTATATCATACGTTCTATCAACTATGTCCCTTCTTTCAAATTCTCTCGTTTCCTTCGCTCTTTTATCAACGAAGTAAGGACAGAAAAGACATTTGTATGGAACTATGGGCTCTGGCTCTCTGTCATCAAGGATGTCGCTAAAAACTTCCCTTGCGCAGTACTTTCCATCGCTGTACTTGCAATATTTCACTCTTTCAGCAGCACACTGCTTGGCTATTTTTATAAACTCGCTTTCACCACTCTCCTTTTTTCTCTTTAAAAAGTACCAGTCGAGAAGAGAAAGGATAAAATCCGATGGGGACATCTTAGCTTTTTCGCACTTTTCCAATAAAGCTTTCTCGATATCCGGGGGGATTTCTATCGATACTCTCATTACCCTAAGCTATTACTACTCCTTCTTTACCTTTCTTTTTTTCTTGTCCTCCTTTTTATCGACTTCCTTAGTTTCCGCTGCCTCTTCTCCCTCTTTTTCTTCAAGGAGGATCTTCGCAAGGGTGTAATAACCCTTAGCATTACTGGTTATGGGATCATCAGGCCTGATAACCTTTGCCACGTCCTCAAAGCTCTTTTCGAATTCCTCGTAAACACCTGGCAAGAGTGAACCACCGCCCGTAATCACGAGTTTGTCGACTATTGCTGTAGAAAGCCCTTCAAGGATGAGTTTCGTTCTGCTCACGATCCTTTCTACCCACGACCTCATTAGTTTATCGTATTCCGTAGATACGTCTTTTTGAGAGATCGTTATGCGTTTTCCACCTCTTATTCTGCCGACTTCGTAGTCTGGAGTGGTCAGCAGCTTTGTGAGTTCTTCGGGAGTTACGCTTATCCCCACGTTATTTCTTATTATGACCTCAATGTTCTCATATAACCAGTCAACGCCAACAAGGAGAGTATCACCCCTCAGATACTCCATATGACTCAAAACGACTATATCAGTTGTGCCAAACCCTATATCAACACAAACGCCGGTGTCTATACCCATGTAGGCAAGCGTGCCAGCGGGTTCGGGAAATATTAGGGCTCTTGCATCGAGTTGCTCGCTTATGTCTTTTGCGAGTTCCTCTCTCTCCTTCTTCGAGGATTTTACTGGCAAACCTGTAGCTACCACCTCTGGAGTTGCGTTGAGAACTCTCAACGCGTGCTTTGCGAGCTCGAGGTACGACTGGTGCATTAGCCTGCCCTCGTGCAGCGGCCTCATCGCTTCGACGTTTTCAAGGCTCTGAATTATTGCAAGCGCCTCCTCGCCAACGTAGACTTCTTTCCCCTCGCCCTTTAGACTCCAGTCCTTCTCCTCGCCGTAAGCGACAATGCTAGGGAATATTGTGACGTTTTTACCATCTTTGGTGGCTTTGGTGTAGTTGGTTCCTATGTCGAGTCCTACAAGGTTCATGCTACCGGCTCGGCAGCAGAATATTAAACATTTTCCAGCTTAACTCAGTAAATTTCTGTGAGGCCGGCATATATAAAGTATATTCCGAAAAGCAGCAGAATAGACACGGAAAAAGCTGTAAGGGTCTTTTTTGCTGATTCACCCCAAATTGCAGCGGCTTTTGACGATGAAGCGGAAACAAATCCAAGCCAGAGAAAGTCGCAGAGCTCGTGGGTTACGATGAAAAGAACTAGCCCGAACATTCCAAATGCTGTAGACTTTAGTATTAAGGCTAGACCAATCGTAAGCCACCACATTATGAAGTACGGGTTTAAGGCACTCATTGCAATACCTGTAAATAACGCCTTTCCAGCCCTTGCCTCGCTGCTCCCCCCTCTTATTTCAAGATATGCGAGGTAGAGCATTACAACTCCACCGATTACGCTAACGTACGATCTTAAATCGGCGGGAAAGGAGAGGCCGAAAAGGTAGAGGGCAAGTATTAGCGGAATTTCTACGGCTGCATGGCCGGCAGATATTACAAATCCGGCAAACGGATTTTTTCTTCCTTCCGCAAGTGTTGCTGCAAACAAGGGGCCAGGCGCCATTACGCCGCTGAGAGATATGAACGCTACTGTAGCGAGGAATATTATCAGTTCCATGCCTATCCCAGCTTGTTTATGAGTTTTGCAGCTAAGAGATCGGATTTCGTACGCTCGATAAGCTGTCTTGCAACATCAACTTTGTGTCTCAAACCAGGAACAAGCTTTTCCGGGAAGGTAAAGGTGATTAACGCGCTGTAGATTTCTTCCATGACATCTATGCATTTTTCTGCTCTGCTAACATCACCTCTCCGCATTAGGTCCAAAGCATGACGCCTGAGCTCGCCAACCACATCTCCTAGGCCTGTGAGGATGGCAGCATCTTCTATACCAATCTCTCTCAAATTGGGGATGTCCTGCCCAGATATAAGGCTGAAGAAGGATAGAGCTTCAGCAAGTTCCTGCATAGCGTCGTTAGCTATCCCGTATATTTCCGGGTATTTCTTGTACGCCTTAACCTTCTCAAGCAAATCAATTGCAGCTTTTAGTTTTCTCTTTGCCTCCTCAAAATTTCCGGCATGAACGGCAGCAATAGCCCTCGTTGAGTTTATTCTCAGCTCTCTTGAAAGTTTAATCAGCTCCTCTCTCGCTTCTTCGAGCTCCTCCAGCTTTTTTCTTATCTCGTTTAAGAATTCCTCACCTTGCAAGCAAAACCACCCTGCTAATCTCCGATTCGTCTTTTACTTCATAACCTGTTAGCTTTGCCAGTTTTTCGGCAAACGCTTTTACGTCGCTGTGTTCAGGCATTGCAGTTCTTGGAAGTCTAAGGCGAGAGTAGCCCAAGTGCATGTAAGCCTTTGCTTCTATAAAGTCTGGGCTTGCCCTGTCTATGAAGGGCACGAATTTTTCTGGATTCATGTTGTAACCTTTGATGAGTGTAAGCCTGATAACCCTTCTAC
>QMZF01000224.1 GCA_003663055.1 Archaeoglobales archaeon
GGATCAGCGATATCGGCGTTAGCCCTTCTTCGAAATACTCACTCAAAGGTGGTAATTTTAACAGCATGCGATGCAACCGAGTGTACACCAAGCGGTCAGGGGCTCACAGATTCTGCAACTGAAGATTTTAATCAGGGAGAAGACAAAGACTATGATAATGATGGAAAGAAAGGAGATTTATTCGACCGTTGGGAAGAGATGAGAAAACAAGGAGAGGACTACGGATTGAATCCTAGGCTATCACGAGATCCAAGACATGGAAATCTTTGTGTTCTTGATTAGGAGGTGAAAAAATTATGAAGAAAAAAGTAGCCATTTCAATTACAGTAATTGCGATCTTAGCGATATCTTTATACATCTTATCCCTTCCACTCCTGCCGGAACCAGAGATAACAACAAATCCATTAAACACCGAACTCTATTTAGCATTGGCAAGCGTTGGAATAGAAGACGCAGTCGTTGACATAACAGATGAAAGAGCCTTGATAAGATATAACCTACCAGAAAACATGAGCAAGGAATCGGTTAATTATTACATAATGGGTGCTGCTGCAACTATCGCTCCAAATTCAAGCAAAATAGTCATTCAAGTTTATGAGAACTTCACACCAGTTGAAGAAGTTGTTGTTAGCACAGAAGACGTCTTGACCTTCATGAATGAGACGATTACCCATGAGGAGTTCGAAAAAAGAATTGAAGTTAGATCACTAAAATGATAACAAAATTACAGCAGATACTAAAAAAGAACCGCTAGGTAGCAAAGTTAGATTTGCCTCCACTTAACTGTATTTTTCCAAAATCTCCCCGAAAGCATTCAAAACAACCTCAAGCTGCTCTTTAGGCACCATGTAGGTAGAGAGCTTGAAGTGCTTCGTCAGCCCCGGTTTAATTCCGTGTATTTTCCTCTTCTTTAACTCCCTATAGAGGAAATACCTCCCTTTCTTTGCTTTCTTCGAGATCTCATACAGCCTTTCTGATTCAAAGAACATCAAGTCGTGATTGTGGGGCTTATCGCCGAGCTGTACAATTCCAAGTTCTTCCATCTTTTCCGAAAACCATCTAGCCTTCTCAACCTCTTTATCCCACTGCTTAATCCTTTCAACAACATAAGGAAAGGAAGCGATGAGCGTCATAATCGTTACACCCCTTGCCGTACAGCCAAGAAACTCTACTTCCTTGTTCTTGTACTTCTCAGACCTTCTCAAAAGCTGTCCAGCATACTCTTCGCGCATACCAAGGACGCCAATAGGGCCGGCTGACGCCATCGATTTATGGCCACTTCCGACTATAAAATCCGCCCCGATTTCTTTCATCTTTACGGGCATTCTACCGACTGCATAAGCGCAGTTTAGGAGGAGTGGAACGTCATAATCATGGCAAATTTTTGCTATATGCCTTGCATTTGGCAAATTTCCATAATTTCCATCTGGATAAGTGAGAACTGCTAAAACAACATCTCCTTTCCTCTTCGTTTCCTCGATGACCTCCGCATACCTGTCAGGTTCTATCTTAAACTCTGGATAGCCCGTGTTTGGCACTTCTGCTACGTTTAATCCCGCTCTTTCAGCGGCTATATAGCTCGTATAGTGGGCATTGCCATCAATCACCACCCATGCGTTGGGTTTTGAGAGGGCATGCATTACAGCAAACTTAGCTTCCCTCGCCCCGTTGGTTATTCTTGCGATGTCACAGCCCAAGAAATCTGGCAAAGCTTCTATGAAGTCATGAATTGGAGGAGTCTTTATCTCTTCTAACCTACCAGCACAGAAGTCGCAAACGCTGTAGCCGTCTCCCCATTCTACGAGAGCTTTTTTCGCCTCTTCGCTCAGCTTTCCGCCAGTTTGGAGGGGGTCGATGTTTATGAAGCCCTTTGTCTGTCTCTCGATAAATCCGAATTTTGACATTGACTGCCGTTTGCGGGCAGAGCATATCTTTGTTGTGCTTTTTACAAAAACTAACTATAACTCTACTCATTATTATAACCATATCAAAAAGATTAAAAGGGGTATGGAGATTTAGATGTCAATGGCCGAAGTAAAGTACTTTGTTGTCGATTTGCCAAGGACAAAGGCCATTGTTGATGTAGACTTGAGTAAGAAGATGGTAAAAGTCATAGAGTGCTCAAATTCAGACTTTTGCACGAAATTCAAGATTGCCGTGGGAGATTGTCCACCGTACTGTCAAGTCGTCGTCGAAGCCAAGAATTATGCTTTTAAAAGGGGCAGAGTGAAGGCTGCAATTTACGAAGTTTCGTGTGGTGGATTTGGCTACTAAAAAAAATTTATAAAATAAAAACCTTAGAAAAGTTAACCGCAAGCCGCGTTGAAGTGTTGATCGGCAACAAAATAAGCCGAAAATTTATTTTAACGCATTAAAAACTCAACAATGATGGTAAGGACAAGCGTACATTCAATAGCACACTTAATATTCATTGTTTTGATAATTCTGTTGATTGTATCCTGCTTTACCTTCTACAATTACGCTAATATTAAGGTACTGCTATTTTCTGGTTGGCTGTGTTTAGGATTTGGAGTCGTCCTGTTTTTTGTTAGTCATATCTATCTCCACAAGAAAGGGGGAGTTCAAAAAGAAAGAAACTTCTGTGATACTACTACTCTCGTCAGCAGTGGAATTTACGCTGTCGTTAGACATCCAATATATCTTGGCTGCATGTTTTTCGTGATCGGACTTGTTCTGATTGCGCAAAACTACTTAAGTTTAGTAATCAGCATACCTGCCCTAATACTACTATATTTAGGAATGCTTGAAGAGGAGCAAAGAAATATCAAGAAGTTTGGAAACGATTACAAGCGTTATATGCAATCCGTTCCAAGGATGAACTTCCTAGTTGGTATAGTGCGATTTTTGAGAAAGTAAATCTTTTTGCTTTACAAATCAACTTCTTCGATTGCATAATGTACATCTCACACGAATACTTTAATAAACCAAAGCATTAAGTTACGTCCGGCGATAGTACGCCTTAGCACAAACAAGAACGTAACAAGATGAGCAATTCCACTGGCAGAACCTTAGATTGGTACCACCTAACCGGCAAAAGCGGGGGTTGCC
>QMZF01000225.1 GCA_003663055.1 Archaeoglobales archaeon
TATGAATTTCGAGATGTTTGAAACGTTGCTGTGCAACCAGTCGTAGACTTCCTGAGATAGGGTTATGTGGATTCTCGGCCTATGCCGGCTTGCTGCCGATTTCCGGCCTTTTCCTTCCTTTTTTATTTGTCCAAATACTTACAATCAGTTATAAAATGCATTCTTTCATTTTCGCCTGTACTTTCAACCTAACTTCACTATTCCATACGAAGCAGTAACTTTAATAACTTTAACTTTAGTAACTTTAATACTTCCTCTCAAAAAGCACGATTCCTTTTTTCAACGCCTCCTCAACTAGCGAGTTTCTCTCCTTTATAGTGTATGGAAACACCTCAACAGGAAAGTTTATCGAGAATTTCTGGAGATACTCCGGAATTCTATCCATGAACTTCCTGTCATCCTCTTTCAGCAGTATCAGTACGTCTGCATCGCTCCCTGGAACTGCTCTCCCTTCGGCTAGCGAGCCAAAAAGAACGATCTTGACGACTTTGCTGTCCCTCTTTCCCACTTCTCTCGCAACCCTGCGCAGTTCTTCGATTAACTCATCTCTCTTCAGCCAAAACACTCTCACAGAATTCAATGACTCTTCTACAATAAAGGATTGCATTTCTTGCGTCCTCCTCCGTAAAATACTCAAAAGGACTGCCGGAATCAAATCCATTTGGATACCTTGTCGGGATGTAGTACCTATCCAAGGCCCTTGCACAGTTTAAAACATCATCTGGGACCGATATTTTTGCAGAAAGCGCTCTTAACAAATCGAAGACAGAATGTCCCCAAGCTACGGAACCCATCTTCTGAAATACTGCTTTAACGGCTTTTTCGGCAGCTTGTTGTGCAGCGAAGCACGACCATTCGTAAAAGCCATCGTTCATAGCCTCTTTTGCCATTTCAAAATCTCTCTTGGCTTGCCTCATCCAGTCTTGACTTCTTTCTGGCATTCAGTTTGAATAGTGGAACTATTAAAATAAGCTTTTGGTGTCGTTGAGAATATTACTAAGCAAGTGTTAGGTTGTTAAACATCGCAATGAATCCGAGAACTGTAAGAAGCAGAGGTATAAAGACACTTCTTATTCTTAGATAAATAAAAAATAATGAAAAAAAGGTTAAGATTTTTATTGGCAAGAAACTCTGCTGAGTTACCAGTGGGTTCAAGTCCCTACATCCCCAACTAAGGCTTAAGAAGGTTGTTAAGGAATCCCCAACTCCGTAAGTTGCTGTGGCTGCAATCCAGAGCAAAACTTCATTAAGTTTCGGCTGCAATGACCTTCACCTTGTAACTACCCTCGTTTTCAGCGTAGTGTACGATTGTAACCTTGGTGGAGTTGCCCAATGAAACTTCAACCTCTGAAGGACTCGCAAAAGCAACAAAGTCTGTTCCCCAATCGCTTGCAGTCGAGTAGTCTGCTGGGAGCACCTTTATTTCTACTTTGACAGGATTCGAACTCGTTGTACTCACAGTGACGTTCTTCGTGTAAACCGAGCTTGTGTTCATTTTTATCGTATAGCTGGATGGACTCAGAACAACTTTTTCGCCGGAAACTACGACGCTTCCTGTAACCACCGCCCAGTATGCTGCAATTCCCAATCCAGCCATAGCAATCAGGCAGATTGCTATATAAGCCCATCTAAAGTTCATGCGCCTGAAGTGAACGTGGAATTTAAAAATTTTTCTATTTTAAGTTTCTAGTTAATAATATCGCTAGTTAAATAACTACCAAAATTAAAAGAATAATTTATCGTATTTAGAAATTAAAGGCAAAATTTGATAACACGAATTCTTCTTCTCAAGCTTTATCTTTGTCTCATCTATTGCAATAAGCCTTCTCGACTCTTCCTTGGTTTTCTTTAGAACCTTTTTGAGTCTGTGGTAGTATATTCTGACCGATTCATGACTTATTTCTTCGAATAGAGATAAGTATTTACTTGTTTTTCTCAAAGAAAGACCGAAGAAGTATAATAGAGCTGCTAAAATTTTCAATTAATTTTTTTAAAAATTGAATTAAATGAATTATGAATAAAAATAAATTAGATTTATTGCATTTTTAGTTCTTTTTCTTAATGTAATTGTACACGAGTTCAGTCCACCTCGACAAGAGTGGCAAACCTGCTGTAGTGCTCAAAGAGCTTTTCGTCTGCGAAATGTATTTCGAAGGGACTTAGGTATCCTAATTCCCCAAGAATTTTCAGTTTCAGCTTAACATGTCCGGAAACGGTTTTCGGAATCTCGTTCGAAACTATCAACACGTCTATATCGCTTTTTCCCGGTATGTATTCCCCCTCAACCACGGATCCGAAAACGTAAACCCTTGCATCCTTCAGAATCTCTGTAGCCCTCTTTTTTATGTACTTCAGATTTTTTTCAAGGTTGCGGTAGTATTCAAGTTCAGTCTCAGCTACCTTTTTCTGCAGCTCAATCAGGTTTGGAGGCATTTTAGTACCACCCCTTTTATTTTAATAGCAACTCCAAGCATATTCCTCACCTCCTCCTCCAAAAACTCTATGGGGTAGTATCTAGACGAGATGTACGCCACCTCGATCTCTCCAATAACGTTAACGTTCTCTTTAAGAACGGTTTCCAGTTCGGAACAGAAACTCGAACACTCAGATATCAGTCTTTTAATGGAATGTGTTTTTGGAAATTCTCCAATTTTCTTGGCAAGCATGTACTTCAGGTAAAGTTGAACTGCCTGCTCGATGTTGAAGGCTGCGAGGTTGTACACACCACTCTCCATCAGGTATTCAGCATTTTTCAAAAATTCATCGGCGTTCTTTCTCAGAAATTCGTACTCCACGAGTTACATTCTGAACGTTCGTCAGATAAAATTAATGGTTCTACTATTCTGTTGGATTTATATTTGGTAAACAGAAATCAAGGTTCGAGATTTTGGACACAGAAGTAGCTGTGAGCTTCTCAGCCAAAGTTGCACGCTTGAGTAGAGCTCTTGGCATACCAGCAATGAGCTGTTAGCGTTACGGTCATCCGCAAGGAAATCAACCTTCACATCCCAGCAAACCTCAAACCTATTAAGAAGGAACTGGAATCGTAAGCTTGGACAGCTCAAAGA
>QMZF01000226.1 GCA_003663055.1 Archaeoglobales archaeon
CTACAAAGCCCATTGGGATAAAATAAGCCCAAAAGTTGACCCACTTGAACATTTGAGAGTTGACGCTCCAGGATGGTGGGTATTATTTGCTGGACTTGCTGGCGCTGCCTTGAGTTATTTAATGTCAAAAAGACCGGAGAATACCATAAATGGTCTAATATTAGGGATAATTTTTGGTGTCTTAACAATTGAAAGCTGAGTTTAGAGTTTTCCGAAAGTTTGGAAGTGAAAAGGAGTTTCGCTGGAGGTGACGTGACAGGCATCCTTGAGAGAGATGGTGGAGTGCTGGTGGCGTGAAAATCTCTCAGAGCGATCTGCCCTGCGATGCGCTCCTGCTTTTCCTGATAAACATTCTCTCTATTTCGCCTCCCTTCGTTGTTCGGGTTCACAGCCTTCGCCTGTTGCACACAACCACCCAAGATTGAACTTTGCAAACATAGTAAATAGCCATTGAGAGCAGGATGAAAGTGATTATGAGAAATAATATGGTAAAATTTATGTACGTTACAAGTACCACCATTATTAGCGGGTAAGTCCTGCCGAAACGATGAGGCCCGCGTAAGCGGGGTGGGACGGAGTAGGCAGGGTCCGCTGCTAAAACCACTTTTTTAGTTCAACTCTTAATTTGGGTTTGATTATCTCGTAGTACTTCGGGTTCCCCTTCTCATAATACTGAAAAATGGACCCAGCGATGAAATCTGCAGCTTGCAATCCTGGATGCTCCTGAGAGTCTGCATGGATGATATTAATCTTGGGAAGCCCTTTACTTTGATAGCTGTTCAAAAACCTGTGCGTGAGGTACCAATCGAACTCGCTCCTTTTTTCTCTACTCATTATGAATTTGTCCACAACTATCTCAAACTCGGTTTCGTAACCGTACTCGTAGCTCAGAGACTCGGCGATAAATCCGGCTAAGTAATTGTGAATCTTCTCTTTTTTGTCTCTTAGGTAGTCGTAAACTGTCCTCTTTTGAAGTACTATGGCTGAGAACGTTACATCCGCTTTAACCAGCCTTTCCAAAAATCTCCTGCGAATTAAATCGCTTGATCGAGTGAATTTAAACTCTGGGATGTTTTTCTTCCCCTTTTTCAGAGTTTTTCTGACTTTCTTTGGCACCCTGTTGATTTGCAACAGGTCATTTGTCTCGACGCTCGCAATTACGTAATACTTTGTCGATTTTCTTGTGAATCCGAGATCTCCACTCTCGTCGATGAAAACGTAGAGCATTAAAGCATGATTCATGGTAGCATAATTACAGTTGCGGTTTCTGAGAAAGTTAAAGGGGGAAAGTCACTATAGCTTCAAAAAATACCAGAAATTTATAAAATAGCAAATCAGCACACTTAAGTAGGGGCTTGCTTACGTAAAGGTTAGCATGAAAGTGAAACGGGAACTGAACAAAACGTTTTTCTCGACCCGGGCGCTTTTATTTCCGGTTCTACGCCCTACCATGATTTTTAAGTAGGCTTAGAATCTCGCTTTGGGTATGACGATTCTCAAGTTTTAAGGTGAAGACATAGATTTAAAACCGAAATAAGGCGAAAATGAAGTTGCCTTAAACTTCTACAGCGAAAAAGATAAAGATTACCGTAGTTCTAATTCTATTCACTTTTGGGTAGAATGAAGAGGATTGAACTGTTAAGGAGAATCCAAAAAATCTTATAGGAAAATTGCTTATCAAGAATCATGGAGAATGATAAAAAAGGGTTTTGTCCAAATTGTGGCATAGAGGATGAATTATACTACGTTTCACATAAGTATGGAATGTTATGTAAGGATTGCGCTAAAGAAAAAATAAAATTTGAAAATTGGATAAACCTAAACCTCAAAACACTTTTTAGCTTAGAGGATGACAATTTAGTTTCCGAAGCGCTATCCTATCTCGAAATAGGTTACTGCCCTAATTGTGGATATTTTGATTTCGATTGCTTTAAAGAATGTCCTAATTGTGGCTATAAACGAGGTTATTTTGAAGGCTGCTTTGGAGTCTTTAAAAAAGATAAAATCATTGAACATCTAAAAGAGCTGTACTGGGAAGTACCAAGTTATGTAAACCCATTCTATACAAATGTAAATCTTTATACCCTTCTAAATATAATTGCTGCTGCAAAATATTTTATAAATGTCGCCAGTGAGGGATTGGATCCATTTTTTGCAGGAGTCCTAGCTACAAAAGCTAAAACAGATTGCAAAATAAAAGTAGTTGTAATGAAACAAGATGACTTCTTGAGGAAGTTTGTTGAATCAATTTGGGAATTAAACATAACTATAAAATATAATTTCGAATCTCATCAAAAGTTGGTAGTTGTAGATGGTATCTTAGCTTTTAAAGGAAGTGCGAATTTCACATTTGCTGAGTGGACACGCGAAGGAGAGACAAGAGAACTCGTAACCGAACCAGCCATTGTTAAAGAGCTGAACGATAAACATTTCGTTCCTTACTATAAGTGGGGTAAGGAGATCAAATTGTAAGGAATGAAGAAATATGAGAGATTTTGAGAAAGAAATGAGTTCAGATTAACCATACCTGATAGGTGCTGTCAAATTAACACCTCCATAGCTATAGAGAGCCATTAAAAAATATCTAGCTCTGAACAGTCAAAAGACTCTCGAATGGAAATCTATTCCAAAACCTCTTGCAAAGCCCATTTATACCAGAATCCTTGTCTACAACAACTTCTGGCTTATTTTCGCAGTACTTTAGGACTTCTTTGAAGACGTAAGCATGGAAAGAGCTTCTTCCTTCAGAAGCCTATATGGCTAAGCATTCTTTTGTATCGACATCTATATTCTGACCGATTCATGGCTTATGGCTTCGAATAGGGATAAGTATTTACTTGTTTTTCTAAAGAAAGACCGAAGAAGTATAATAAAGCCGCTAATATCTTTAACGAGTCTACCAATTGCCTTAGTGCGGATTGCATAAGTACTATTATTTTATTTTTTATTATTTTGACATGGCCGGACTTTATGTGGTCATTATGCTTTAAGCAATCCTACAAGTTCTATATGCATTCTCAAATAATTCTTTAAAGCTTTGGTTATCAGGAAGTTGTTTTTGAC
>QMZF01000227.1 GCA_003663055.1 Archaeoglobales archaeon
GCATTTGAATTTGGAGTCATAGGAATATGCGATGGAATAGCGATGGGACATGACGGCATGCGCTTTGCCCTGCCATCGAGAGAGCTCATAGCCGATTCGATTGAAGCGATGGTTCAGGCTCACTGCTTTGACGGCCTTGTCGTTGTGGGTTCGTGCGATAAGATAGTCCCCGGAATGCTTATGGCGATGTTAAGGCTTGACATCCCTGCGATAGCGGTTACAGGAGGCCCGATGCTGGCAGAGAGGATAGGTGAGAAAGTTGTAACGATAAAAACAGCCTTCGAAGCGGCCGGCGAATACAAGGCTGGAAGGATTGGTGATGAAGAGCTCAAGCTCTACGAAGATTACTGCGCTGCTTACTGCGGGAGCTGCCAAGGGCTTTATACAGCGAACACAATGCAGATTCTGACCGAAACCCTGGGCTTAAGTCTGCCTTACTGCTCCACTTCGCCCTGTGGTTCCTCAAGAAAGCTCAGAATAGCGAAGGAGAGCGGAAAGAGGGTTGTTGAGCTGGTTAAAAGAGGGATAAAACCATCGGATATCGTAACGGAGGGATCGTTCAGAAACGCCATAACCATGGACATGCTCATCGGAGGTTCGACGAACACGGTTCTGCATCTGCCAGCAATTGCGAGGGAAGCGGGAATAGAGCTCAGCCTTGACGTTTTCGACGAAATAAGCAGGAAAACACCTCACATAGTTTCCATCGATCCGGCAAGCGAGCACACTATCGCTGACTTAGATGAAAGCGGAGGTGTGCCCATGCTCATAAAGAAAGCTAGGCAGCATTTCAGCAACGAACTGACTGTTAGCGGGCTGAGGATTTACGAAATAGCAGAAAAAGCGTTCGTGAGGGGCAGGGATATAATCAGGGAGGTCACGAATCCCATCCACAAGGAGGGAGGAATAGCCATTCTATATGGAAATTTAGCTGAGAAGGGATGCGTTGTTAAGGCTGCCGCAGTTAAAGAGGAGATGCTGAGGTTCGAAGGAGAGGCGAAGGCTTTCGACTCGGAGCGGGAAGCGTTGAAGGCAATTCTGAACAGTGAAGTTGAAGAGGGAAACGTGGTAGTAATAAGATACATGGGGCCGAAAGGCGCTCCGGGAATGCCCGAAATGCTGTTGCCAACTGCAGCGATAGCAGGCATGGGGTTGAGCAGGGTTGCTCTCATAACGGACGGCAGGTTCAGCGGAGCAACAAGAGGGCCATGCATAGGCCACGTCTCGCCCGAAGCTGCTGCTGGCGGCAACATAGCACTCGTTGAGGACGGAGACATCATCAGCATAGACATACCCGCAAGAAAAATTGAGCTTAAGGTTGGCAGAGATGAGCTGGAGGAGAGAAGGGGGAAGTGGAAGCCGAAGGAGAAGAAGCTGACTGGATACCTCGCAAGATATGCAAGGCTAGTAAGCGGGGCTGATAAGGGGGCTGTTTTTGAGTAGCTTTATATTAAATTAAAAATAAATTTTTTAAATTATCTTTTTTATTTCCTTGTCAGATACACTACAGCTGCTATTGCTGCGATCACTGCTACGACTACAAATACTATGACCATAGGCGGAAGCTGCGCAGGCGCTGGAGGTGTTGGAGTTAGTTTTTCGCTTGGAGCTACGGGTGTAACGGTCGGAGGTGGAGTCTCAGCAACAGTAGCTGTGACAGCGGGGGTTGTGGTGATTGTAGGCTTAGCAACGACCTTTCCGACTATGGCAAAGAGACTGAATGACCTGAGGTTCGACTCAAAGTAAACGTAGTTTTCATCTTCGTCAACCCTGGTCGTTGGAGTCTCCATCCACCTTGCTTTGGCTGGGCTGTACTTCATAAGCGTTATCTCGTTAACGCCCTCTTTGACCATCCAATCCTTGGCAACCCTGAAGCTTACTCTGCCCGAAGGCTCAACTTTGGCTGTTGTGCCGTACTTAGCGAACACAACTTCAAATATCTTGTAGGTCTTGTAGGGTGGAGTAGGTACGCTTTCTGGCAGCTCCTTAGCCTTTGAGATCGCTACTGAGAGCGTTCTTGCTTCGTCCGTCTTTACATGTATTTCAACAACGTCTGCTGCCTTCACTATCTCAGATGGTGGTTTAAACGTTACTTCCCTGTTAGCTGGGAAGTACCTCGCTTCTACGTGTTTGACCTCTGGCGGAGCTTCGAGTGGAGGAGGAATGAACGCTGCACCTCCACCGCCTCCGCCTCCTCCAGCTCTTCTTGCTGGCGGGGATGTAACCGCGATTTGAGCTGTTGCCGAGCTAGAATCTCCATCGTTGTCTGTAATCGTAAGCGTAACAGTGTACGTGCCCGCTGAGGAGTAACTGTGAGTCACGGTCACGCCTGATGCTGTAGAACCATCGCCGAAGTTCCATGAGTACGATACTATGCTACCGTCGGGGTCGTAGCTCTGGCTTGCGTTGAACGTTACAGTTTGACCCCTCTGTGGACTTGCTGGATTGAAAGAGAAAGATGCTATGGGCGGATTATTTCTCACTTCAACTATGATGCTGGTTGAATTTGAGTTTCCTGCTGTGTCGTTTGCTGTTATGGTGTAGTTCCAGAAGCCGAGTTGAGTAGTGTTAATTGAGATGTTGAAGGCTATGTTGTTTTGATAGCTGCTCGATTCGATCATTGTGCCGTTTCTGTAAACTATATACCGGTTTGGATGTAGGTCGGTAATGGCAACGGTTAGATTTGCTGTAGCGTTTCTGTAAACCGGCGATGGATTGTCGATTACCGTAATTTGAGGTGGAACAGTGTCTATCGTTACTATTCTTGTCTCTGTTGAATTCCAGTGATTTACCGAATCGTTTGCGTAAGCTCTGTAGGTGTAATCTCCATCGCCAGTTATTGTATAGGAGAAGTTTACAGCTCTGCCAGATCCAAGCTTTGTCATCGTGTGGTTTGCTCCGTTTATGTTTATTATGGCGGTTGAAACGTTTGACATAGCATCTGTAACGTTTACAGCTATTGTGACAGATTTGTTCGTGATGGAGTTATTTGCAGGAGTTGGAGCGATAAACGATATTGCTGGAGGTGTGGTATCAACTGCAAAGTTAACAGA
>QMZF01000228.1 GCA_003663055.1 Archaeoglobales archaeon
CAGGGCTTCGCCATACTGCCGGGAATATCCCGTTCCGGTACAACCATAAGCCTTCTGCTACTGAGAAGGGTTAGGGAAGAGCACGCTTTAAAGGTATCCTTTATTATAAGCGTCCCGGCGGTTGCTGGTGCGGCTTTTCTGGAGGGTTTGCCGGAGGACATTTCGTTAATTCCAGCAGTACTCACCATTTTAACAACTTTTGTTGTGGGTTACGCAACCATGGACCTACTGCTTAGATTTGCTAGGAAAGTGAAGTTCTCCGTTTTCTGCATATCCCTTGGCCTGCTAACGATCGGTTTCGCCCTCCTGATTATGGATGTATGCTAAAAGCTGCAAACCCGATTGAACCATCAAAAACCTTAATAGCCCGCATTCAGAGCGAGACACGTGAAAGAGACGATAATGAAGTACGTGGTTCAGAATGCAGCAAAGTATGGAAAGGCGAGCGATAAGGCGGTGATGGGCAAGATAATGGCCGAAATGCCTGAGCTGAGGAGCAAAGCAAGAGAAGTTCTCGAGCTAGTAAGGCGGTGTATTGCCGAATTCGAATTGCTGGATGAGGCAACAAAAGCTAAGCTCTTCGAGAAGTATGCGAAAGAGGAGAAGAGGGAAGTGAAAGAGTATGGGCTGCCAGAGCTTGAAGGAGCAGAAAAGGGCAAGGTTGTCATGCGTTTCGCCCCCAACCCCAACGGCCCCGCAACTATGGGCTCTGCCAGAGGCATCGTCGTCAACAGTGAGTACGTGAAGATGTACGACGGCAAGTTCGTTCTTCGATTCGACGACACGGATCCAAGAACAAAAAAACCGATGCTCGAAGCCTACGACTGGTACATCGAAGACTGCGAATGGCTCGATGCTAAGCCCCACGAGATTATATACGCATCTAAGCGCATTCCAATCTACTACAAATACGTAGAGAAACTTCTCGAGATGGAAAAAGCTTATCCCTGCTTTTGTAGCAGAGAGGAGTTCAGGAGGTATCGCAGCGAAGGCGTTGAGTGTCCACATCGCAATACCAGCAGCGAGGACGCTTTAGATGTATGGCAGAAGATGCTAGATGGAGCATACAAAGAAGGGGAAGTGGTAATCAGAATAAAGACGGACATGAAGCACAAAGATCCGGCAATAAGAGACTGGGTTGCATTCCGCATAATCTACGAATCGCATCCGCTTGTGGGCGATGCATACCACGTTTATCCAACCCTCGACTTTGAATCTGCTATAGAAGACCACATCAACGGAATAACCCACATAATCAGGGGCAAAGACCTGATAGATTCGGAAAGAAGGCAGCGTTACATATACGAGTACCTCGGCTGGGAGTATCCAATTACGAAACACTGGGGAAGGGTTAGCATCCACGAGTTTGGCAAGCTTTCAACGAGCACGATAAAAAGGGCGATCGAGGAAGGAAAATTCGAAGGTTGGGACGATCCAAGGTTGCCAACGCTGAGAGCTTTGAGGAGGAGAGGTTTTCAGCCGGAAGCGATAAGAAAGTTCTTCATCTCGCTCGGCGTTGGAGAGAACGACGTTTCCGTCAGCATGAAGAACCTCTACGCTGAGAACCGCAAAATAATCGATCCGATTGCAAACCGCTACTTCTTCGTCTGGGATCCCGTAGAAATAAGGATCGTTGGCATTGGGAGTGAGCTGGCAAAAGAGGTAAAGCTTCCTCTGAATCCGAGTAAGCCCGAAGGTTTTAGAGTTTTAAAAGGAGACAGTGAGGTTTACGTAAGCAAAGACGACTTTGAGAGGTTTGAAGAAGGAGAAATCGTGAGGCTGAAGGAATTCTGCAACATCAGGCTTGAAAATAAAGAGAAAAGAACTTTCAGCTTCGCAGGCTGGCAGCTCGAAGGCGTCAAGAAGGGTAAAAACATCATCCACTGGCTGCCCAAAAGCGAGACAATTCCTTGCACAGTTTACGGAATCGAGAGGAGCTACGAGGGATTTGCGGAGAGGAATGCAGTTAAGGACGTTGGCAAAGTCGTGCAGTTCGAGCGGTTTGCGTTCTGCAGACTTGAGTCATTTGATGGGGAGTTAAAGGCGGGTTACACGCATCCGTAGATTTACTGCTTGAGCTTCCTAATTTTCTCTACAGCTTTCTACGAAGGATTCCAGCACGTTCGACATCAATTAAAAATGGTTCATAGATTATAAAATCATGTTCAGAAATTTTATCAAAAAATTTCTTGACCAAGCAATGTCGATTTTCATATTTTTACTACTTCTCCTTCCTTTAAATCTACTTGCTCAAGAGGTTTAAATACTCCGTTCTCGTATATAGCCTCAATAGCCTTTACCATAGCAATTTTAAATCATCGAACTTTCAAATACCTTTCGCACAACTAATAACCAAACGATTCGCTTAGCAAACATTGACTCCTTGACAATTTTAAGTCCCCGTTTAAAGAGAACGATTAGTATTTTTCCCTTTTCTTCTCCAGCGGCGGATTTTGAATAATTCGAGAACGGTTTCTTTCTCAAATTTCTATAATCTATATATTCCCGAGTCTAAACTCATCGTGCAGAACTTTCACAGCTCTCCTTCCATCGGCCTTCGAAACGGCGAAGCTGACGTTGTATTCGCTGCAACTCTGGCTTATCATTATGACGTTGATTTTGTTTTTGCCTAACGCGGAAAAGATCCTTCCAGCAACACCCGGAGTTCCCGCCATCCCCGCTCCGACTGCGCTCACAACAGCTACATCTTCAAGCTTAGAGATGTTTATAGTTCCGTTGCCTATGTGTTCAAGTGCTCTCATCGCCCTTCCAACATCCGCTTCATCGACAACTATTGACAGGTTTAGTTCAGAGGAACTCTGAGATACCATTATTACGTTAACTTTCTCGTTTGCAAGCTTTTTAAAAACCTCTGACATAACCTCTGCAAAATCAAAACCCGCTCCGCTAACGTTCACTATCGCAACTTTTTCGATCAGGCTGAGAGCCTTTACTATATCCTTCGTCGACTCACAGCCCTCCGATATTACCGTTCCCGGAGCTTCTGGATTGAACGTATTCTTTATTCTGACGGGTATCTTCTTCTCCATC
>QMZF01000229.1 GCA_003663055.1 Archaeoglobales archaeon
GACATACTCCATCCCCAGCTCAAGGAGTTTGGTGGGCCCAAACCTGTAGTAATTCCGGTTGGAGCTGACCAAGACCCGCACATCAGGCTAACGAGAGATTTAGCTGCCCGTATAAGCACGTTCGCACTCGAACCAATAGAGGGTGGAATGAGGATTAGAAGTAGGAAGGGCAGCGAATATCTCAGGAAGCTGTCTCCAAAGCTCGAATTCGAGCAGAAGGTTTACGAGGAGCACATCGATGTTTTTGGCGACAGAAATGAAATTGAGGAAGCTGTCAGGCAGATAGAACTCGAACTTGGCGGCTATGCTTTTATTCCACCATCTTCAACCTACCACCGCTTCATCACCGGCTTGACGGGAGGGAAGATGTCGAGCAGCAAACCGGAAAGTTACATTTCTCTCTTCGATGAGCCAGAAGTAGCTAAAAAGAAGGTGATGAAAGCCATAACGGGTGGGAGGGGAAGTGCTGAAGAGCAGCGCAGGCTTGGCGGCGAGCCCGAGAAGTGTTCGGTTTTCGAACTCTGCACGATCCATCTGCTTTTGGACGACAGAGAGCTTGAAGAATTGAGGAGTGAATGCAAGGGCGGGAACTTGCTGTGTGGACACTGCAAAAAGAGAGCAGCTGAGCTCGCTGGTAATTTCTTGAAGGAGTTTCAGGAGAAGGTGCAGGAAGCCGAGGAAAGGTTGGATGAGTACAGGATTGTGATGAGTTAGCTTATCACTAAATTTAAATACAAAATACATACAAAATACATATATGGGAACACTGACGATAGTTCTGAGCGATGAGATCGAGGAGAAGCTTAGAGACGTTGTCAGCAAGCTTTACGGTTCGAGTAAGGGAGCACTCTCTAAGGTAGTGGAAGATGCGTTGAGAAATTACTTGTTTTCGTTGGAGAGCGGTCAGAAGAGAACGTTCAGAGCGTACAAAGGAGATAGGTTAGTTGGAGAAGCAGAATCCCTTGATGAGCTCGCGGCCCTATTAAAAGAAAAAAAGATCGATGTGCGAGGCTTGAAGATCGTGTCATCTGAGAAAATCAAGACTGCTGCAAGGAGCGGCTACAGGGTAAGAGCATGAACTACCTTCTCGATGGCGTGCCCGTGCTGGAAGTTGTGCTGGAAAATCCATTCGTGCCGAAAAGATTTCCTGTAGAAGGAGCAGTACTTGCAGTTTTTGATACGGGCTACGAAGGCTTTGCCTTAGTTCCCGAAGGTGTTTTCAGAGAACTTTGCCTGCACGAGATGGAACTGCACGCAAGGGAGCTCATACTACCCGATGGATCTATAGCTCGATCTTCCGGCACGTTCGGTAAGGTTAAAATTCTTGAACCGGGCATTTCGTGTGATGGATTTATTGAAACGACCAAAGACGTTGATGAAATAGTTTTAGGCATAGATTTCGCAAAAGGCTTGAAGTTCATCCTTGACTACTGTTTGAAGAGGTTTGAGGTACGCCAGTGTTGACCTAAGTTTATAAGCTTTCAATATCTGCACAATCGAGTTAGAAAGAGTCTTTAGTTTTTCATTAATACAAATCCCAATGTTCACTCAAACCGCATGGCTAATCAAAAACTTGAGAGGAGTACTCTACTGCAAAGAAGACCAAACCATCGTTGATTTAGTTGCCAAGAAGTTCAGGTACAGGAACGTCGGAGTTCCAAGATGGCTTGCCGAGGATATTGGGAAAAGAGTTGAGAAAAAGCCCTTTGTAAAAATTGATTACCCCTTTGAAGACGTTAGGCAGTTCATAGAATCCCTTAATCCTTCTCCAGAAGTCGAAACCATAGCCCTTGCATCATGCTACTTATGCCCCGTTTTAACGTCTGCCAGAGATTACAAAGAATTAAAACCATTCGCCATAGATGAGGTCTATGTTGGAGAATTGGGTAACATCAGCGATAGAGACTTGAAACTCCATCTGAGAATTGCCGACTACTCCGTCACGGACTTCTACGTATGGGCTACGACAACCCTCTATGAAAGTGTAAAGCACGGAAAGCTTGAGGAACACATTAAAGAGAGAGTTGAGAGAGTTAAAAAGGATAAGAAGAGGTACTGGAGGGTTGCCAAGGAAAGCGGAGATGTGTTTATAGCCTACGTTGATTTGTCCATGCTTTTGAACGATGTTTCCGAGCTACCAGAGAACGCTGCATGTGCTTTTGGCATTGTTACGACTGTCATACTTCGCTGACGATCTTTGCGTAGTATTCGAGTGTCCTCCTGATGTAGTCCTCGTTCAACTTTCCGTGGGGTGTTTCTGTCTCGAGTATCCTCTTCGGTATCCTCAGCTCGCTGACGTCAAACCCCATCTGCTTCTTCAGTCTCAGCTTTTCGAAGTAGATTTTCTCACCAAGCCTGTTCAGTTCATCCTCACTTATCTCAATTCCGAGGGGTTTGAGGGCTTTGCGTACGATATCGGCCTTGTAAACACCTCTTGCAAAGAAGCACACTACAAGGCTCGAAAGCACTTGTCTCCACTGCTCCTCCTTGATTAGCTTTCCGACGAGCTCTTCTGGCTCGGGATACTCCTTGAGCTTTTGATCCAGAGAGTAGCCCGCATTGTCTAAATGACTATGTCTCAAGCCGATAAGGTAGCCTATGTGTGCTGCATATCCCGTATGATATCCTGGCATCTCGTTTTTGCCAAAAGTGAGGGCGAAATCGCTGCCACCATAAACCTTCGCTGCGTGCTCAGCGCCGCACGCCAAATTCCTGTAGAAGTCGTTTGGCTGCCTGACTATGTAGTCTATCGCCTTTAGATAAGCATCGCAGTCTCCGAACTTTAAATCGACAATTGTATCATCTCTGCTTATGATCCCTTTTTCAAGCGCCTCAGTTGCCCAGGCGAGGCACACACCAGTACTCATGGCATCGAGCGTGTAAGTCTCAACTCTGTGGATTAGCCTGAGCAAACCTTCCTTTGAACCAATTCCGAGCATTGAGCCAAGCGAGTATAACAGCTCGTAGTCGTAGGAAATCATGATTGTCTTGTAGAAGTAGGGTTCGTTTTCGTACGGTAACCTTAAAACGGCTATGTGAACACACGCAA
>QMZF01000230.1 GCA_003663055.1 Archaeoglobales archaeon
AGCTCCAAGCCAGAGCTATGGCTCGAACCGGGAAGGAGTATAGTTGGGAATACAACAGTTTTGCTCACGAGGGTGAATGCCGTGAAGAAAACTCACAAGAACTTCGTTGCAGTTGATGCTGGCTTCAACCTTTTGTTAAGGCCTGCAATGTACAGCGCCTACCATCGAGTTGTTGTGGCGAATAAAATGGATGGCGAAGCGGAAGAGGTGTACACAATAGTTGGCCCCATATGTGAGAGCGGAGACGTTCTTGCCGAACACAGAAAGTTGCCGAGGGTTGAGAGGGGGGATTTGATAGCAATCTTCGATACCGGAGCCTACGGCTTTGTCATGAGTAGCCAGTACAACGGAAGGCCAAGGTGCGCGGAAGTTCTCGTTGACAAGGACAGATATTACGTTATCAGGGAAGCTGAAAGCTATCCTGACCTACTAGGGAAGCAGGTTTTGCCCGAATCTCTACTTACTGATTTTTAATCAAGACCAGAAATTACAAGAACATCTTTCCTTGCATGAGCTAGCTCTTCGATTTCATCATTGTCAACTCTCAGCATAACTGCCTTGTAAATTTTCTCGGATGTTTCTGGCTCGAGGATGATGTGGTATACCTTATATATGTCATAAGTTGTTCCATTTGGGAACTTCAGCTCGTGCGTACGAACGGCTATACTTATCCTATCCCACTTATAGCCTTTTTCTTTCAACACTTTTTCTAAAAATTCTCTTTCATCTTTCGTCGGTTCTCTGAAGCTTTGGTTCGACTTGCAGATACATATCTTCCCGTACATTTTGTTACATGACCATATTCCTCCTATCCTTCCGTACATTTCGTTGCATGGCAATGGCTTCAGATATAGTGTTCTGTTCACAAAATTAATACAGGCCGTGATTCTGATACCTCTTGAATAGAAATCCTTTGGATAAACGTAGATTTCTCCAGTACAAACCTTTCCATCCATCCCAGCTCTTTCTTGAAATTCTACTATTAAAGCTCCATAATCTTGAACCATGTCTGAAATAATTTTTCTTGCCTCCCTATCGCCGAGCAGAATGTCCAATGCTGTTTTCTCTGCTTTGTCTCTTTCAACGCAATTGGATGAGTCTTTTGGAAAAGCCTCTTCAACGATTAAAACCTTGCCCGACCCTGAACCGACTTTTATAGAATTATTGGAAGGGTTTATTTCTATAGATACCCCGGTAATGTTGGTTTCTTCAACTGAAGATGAATTTTCAAAGGGGTTAAGTTTTATAATGGTTATTTGGATTGTTTTATAACCTAGCAGCGTATACGCTCCGGCTGCGGCCATACCGATTGTTATTGATAAAACAATGAGGATTCTGAAACCCATTTGACCCACTCTTAACTTTTTGCCCACATTTCATCACCGAAATTCTGTTTGGTTTGATAGTGGTTTTTGCTTTCAATTTTTTTAGTTTCATTTGTCACTCTTTTAATGTTTTTCTTCCCAGCAGCGCAAGTTCATTTACGTTTGTATTTATCGAGCACCTGAAGTGCAACGAATGGCATCACTTAGCTTACTTTTTTGCTTGGATGTTTATTCGTCGATTCGAAGTCACCAAAATCTCTGAAAATATACAGGGTTGCAAAAGCCCCAAACGAGATCATCAGAAAGGCAACTCTGAGCATTACTCTGAAGCCAAAGAACTCCGAAAGGCAGCCACCAAAAGCTGGCCCTATTACCCAGCCAAGATTCCAAGCCATGTTGTAGACTCCCAACGCTTCTCCTTTTCTCCTTGCTATGTCCGTTATCAAAGCAGGCGAAGCTACACCGAGCATGGCCCAACCAAAGCCTTCTAGAACGTGAAGAGGTAGAGCTTGGATGTAGTGGACAATGGTAGAGTATAGGAGCATCACGACTGCGAAGCTCACTTGAGCTATCAGTATGAGTGGTCTTCTTCCGAATTTGTCTGCTAGCTTTCCGAAGAAAATTGAGGAAGCTGCACCTGCTGCAGCTCCCGAAGTAAAGAGCAGACCTATCGCCATCTTTCCGGCGCCAAGCTCTGTAAGGTAAATGGGCAAAACCGAATACATCATGCCCGCTGAGGTCATCAATGGGAGTAATGAGAGGCTGAACGCGTATACTTTTGCTTTTTCCATATCTTTGCTGTTCGTTTAGCACTTAAATACCTCACTTTTTAGATTGTGCTCCTCATTGAAACTTGAAATATTCAATAATTTATCTTTTTACTAAATAAAACTAAAGTCAAAAATCCTTGCCTACCCATACCCTCTTTATCCATTCAACTCTGTCAAAATCTGGATCTTCGGACACAATATGTTTTACTCCAGCCTTTTTCATACTCGCGACATGCATTGCATCTGATGGCTTCAGCTTATACCTCAGCATGATTTCCTTTACAACCTCATAATCCTCCCTACCAAGCGAGATAACGGTTACAAAATCTAAAACCCTATCTAGAAACTCGAATACTTCACTGAGATCTACTCCGTACTTTCTGTTCAAAATCCAGATGATTTCATTTACTACAGCAATATTCGTTAAAAGCCCGTAGTTTTCCAGCTTTTTTAGCAGATCAATACAGTAATTGAAAATTTCGTCGCTCTGCGAGTATTTGAGGTATATTATGTAGTTTGCATCTAAGAAGACCTTCAAAATTCATCCTCCAAGCTGAATTTATAAACATCCTTCGCTATCTTTTTTCTGCCTGCCTTAAGCCAGTCTATAACTTCATCTATGTCTGACTTTTCAATCAGAATCTTTCCATTTTTTTCGTCAATCAATACGTACTTACCCGGTTCTATTCCCAGCTTATCTCTAATGACCTTTGGAATCACTATCTGCCCCTTCGGACCGACTTTAATCTTTAGTTTAACCATTAGTATTACTCTGTATAACCAAGAATATAACATTTTCTATTCTTTATGGTCGTGTTAAAATAAAAAAATAAATAAAGATGCAACCTATGCAACCAACTCCAAGTGGTAACAGATTCCCATTCGGGAGTTCTTTTGTTCTGTTCAGAGTTGGTTGTCAGTTTTATGGCTTTCTAATAACTATCGGAGTTAGG
>QMZF01000231.1 GCA_003663055.1 Archaeoglobales archaeon
AGTTACTCTTATGCGATTGCAGTGCAGGCAGAACTCGGAGTTGTCAAGCGGTTTGACGAACTCTATAGCAGCATTGTCCAGAACGTACTGCCTCCTTCGATGCATGCTCCTAATAAGTATGGCCCTCGCTTTGCCAGCGTATTTCTTCTCTATCGGCGAAATGTCGCAGTAGTACCTTTCGAGCTCTGGAGTTTTTAGCAGCTCGATAACCTGAAGGATTACCTTTATGCCATCTCTGTTAAAGCTCGACGCAAACCCGAGCAGCTCGTCAACTTCTTCTTCGTTCACACCCTTCATCACAACCATATTAAGCTTTACTGGCGTTAGTTCAGCGTTCACAGCCGCGTGTATCCCGTCTATAACCCTCCCAAGCTTGCGGCTGCCGGTTATGAAGGCGTAGGTTTCCTCCTTAAGTGTATCAAGGCTCACGTTTACTCTGCTTAATCCCGCTTCCTTCAGCTCTTTGGCCTTATCGGCAAGCAGCACGCCGTTTGTTGTCATGGATATCTCTTCAAAGGGTGGCATCGATGCGATAATCTCGACGACGTCGCTCCTTACGAGCGGTTCTCCGCCTGTTACCTTCACCTTTTTTACACCAAGGCTGTGGAATGCCTTGCATATTTTCTCTATCTCTTCAATGCTCATTTCGTCTCCTGGACATAGCTCCCCCTCCCTATGACAGTAAATGCAGTGAAGGTTGCACCTACTCGTAATAGCAATTCTGAGGTTTTTCACTGGCCTTCCAAATCTGTCAACGAGCATAACTCCTCAGCTCTCCTAATGTCTTCCGGACTGTTTAGGTTAAAGAAGGAAACGCAATGTACATCGAATTGCTTCAGCTCTTCTATGGGTATGAAGATGACTTTGCTCCTCAGAACTGGGGCCATTATCTTTTTCTCACCAGCTTTCAGACTTTTCTCGATTTCTTTGTTGATGGAGGGGGAATAACACGCAAGCAGAGGCTCAAACTTGCCATCATTCCAGCGTGGTATCGCTGCATCAGCATCTTTCTTCTCTGCTGTGTTAAAAATTTCTTCAGCCACCCTTCGAACAACGAAAGGCATGTCAATGGCAACTGCAAGCGTTCTCTCGCCGAAGTGCTTCAGTGCTGCATGGATGCCTGCTAGTGGCCCGCAGCCCGGATAGATATCGGTGATTACGTCTGCAAAGCAAGCGTAACTTTCAGCCTGTCTTTCATCTCTACAAACGATCACAGTTCTGCAGTCTTTAAAAGTCCGCAATAGCCTTTCGATTATCCTCTCCCCACATACTCTAACCAATCCTTTATCAATGCAACCCATCCTTGTTGCTTTTCCGCCTGCAAGGATGGCAACGTTCACAGAAGTGATAGAGAGAATACGTATTTAAGGCATATGCACAACTTGCTTCGATGCTTGCTGAACTGTCATCCTTCAAGGCAAAGGATATTCCCTACTCGAGAGTTTTAAGCTCTATGTGCACAACTCCGCATCCCATTGCAGTCAAAGCCCACGAACTCTTCATCGAAACAAATCTTGGTGATCCGGGGATATTTGTAGGCACGTGGGAACTCGAGCAAAAGCTCATTGCAATGCTCGGCGAGTTACTGCACAATGCAAACGCTAAGGGCTACATATGCTCTGGTGGGACTGAAGCGAACATCCAGGCCATACGAGCTGCAAGGAACGTGATGCGAAAGAAGAAAGGTGTTGACAAGCCAAATATTGTCATTCCAAGGTCTGCCCACTTCTCATTCGAGAAAATAGGAGACATTTTGGAAGTTGAAGTTAGAAGAGCTGAGCTGGATAGCAATTTCAAGGTTGATGTTGGCAGCGTTGAGTCGCTGATAGATGAGAATACAGTTGGAATCGTTGGCATAGCAGGCACAACGGAGCTCGGGCAGATAGATCCCATTGAGGAGCTTTCGAAGCTTGCTGTAAGGCTGAACATCCCCCTGCATGTCGATGCAGCCTTTGGTGGGCTTGTAATCCCATTTATGGATAAGCACTATCCCTTCGATTTCGAGATTGAAGGTGTTACTTCAATCACAACAGACCCCCACAAGATGGGGATGGCCACGATACCAGCCGGAGGGATCCTTTTCAGAAGTGAGGAATTTCTCAATGCGCTTGTTGTGGAAACTCCGTATCTAACCTCGAAATACCAATATACGCTTACGGGGACAAGGCCAGGAACCGGAGTTGCTTCTGCGTATGCCGTGCTTAAACATCTTGGTTATGAGGGAATGAAGCAAATAGTTGACGAATGCATGCGAATGACTGCAGTGCTCGTTGAGGAGATGACAACACTTGGCTTCGAACCGGTCATAGAGCCTGTGATGAACGTTGTATGCTTTAAAACGGAGAAGGCAGAGAAGATAAAGTATGAGTTATACAAGAGAAGATGGGTAATCTCTACGATAAGAGAGCCGAAAGCTATCAGGTTCGTTGTAATGCCCCATGTAACCGAAGAGGTCATCAAGAATTTTATTTCGGAGTTTAAGGAAGTCTTGAAGGTCGTTTAGATGTAGGAGAAATGAGATGTTTTGCTTTTAGCTTGATAGGATATTGCCTAAAGTTGTTAAGTCGTTAAGGTTAATAGTGAGACTGACAAATTAAACGAAAAAACTCGTTGAGGTATCCATGCGCAAGAAAATCTGGCCATATTAGCTTCTCTTGTTGCAGTTATAGCCACCGCTTACACTTATCCACGAGCGAAATGACCTAAAGAATCTCCCCAACGAGGAGTTGTAAGCCTTCTACTAAGCAGGAAGAGTTAAAGTCCTACAGGAACTGGGACTACGTTATACAAACACATAACTGGAATTGTTAATTCTTGTGTACTTCGGAAAAGATGACCGGGAACGGCTGTTAAAGTGACGTGCTGATAAACGAGAGCAAAGGAGTTTATAACAGGAGTTCTCAGCGAAGAGGAAAAAACAAAGGCGATTGAAATTGCTCTCAATTATACCAAAAATATCTAAATCTAAACAAAAAAGAATGCATTGTCTACTCGCTTACAGATGCTGAACGATACCAACCA
>QMZF01000232.1 GCA_003663055.1 Archaeoglobales archaeon
AAAATAAAGGAGGAAGTGGCTATGCATACATAGGTGCAGCAATTCTAAATGATAAATTAAGATATCCTTGTAATCCTCCAGGGCAATGCAACTTACCTTGGAATAAGCTTCATGTGAACAAAGATCAATCAGGATCGATAACAATAAAATACAAGGTGCCAGATGATGCTCCAGAAGGTTATTACGATGTAATAGTGTGTTCATGGGATAAGTGTTGGAAGGGTTGCGAGAGGACACCATGTTACTGTAGTGGGTGTTGTGAAGGGGAGCAGGATTGTTACACTCTCAAAAATGCATTTAAAGTTAACGACATACATGGTTTGATTAAATTCGTTGAGAATGCAAGCAAGTTCTACAAGGGATACTACGATTATTGGTACAATCCTTCTTGGTGGTCGAAATTATCGCAGGAGACCGCCGAATCGTACGCAAAGGAAACACTTAACAAGATGTACACGGAACCTTTGCAGTCGATTGTGCAGATCATGCTGAGCAAGTACGGAATAGGAAACACCCTCGGAGCTTATTCCCTCGCTGGGGGAATACTTGACATTGTGAAGGGAATAACGAGCTTTTTCTACTCTCTTGTGTACTTTGACATATCGACGATCGTGAGCCATGCGAATTACGATCAGAGCACGAGAAAGGTGCTGGACTACCTAAAACAGCTTGAGGATAACGGGGAGAGTATAAAGAGGGCAAATAAAGAGGAGCTCGTGAAGTTGCTGATGCAGAGGAAGAAGATAATTGAAGATCTTTACACCCTTCTTCCTGACTACGACATGAAGACATACGAGGCTGCTACTTGGATATATCAGCCAGGATTCTTATTCTACCAGTTCTACAAGGCGTACACAACAGTCAAAACTCTGACAATGTCCCTCTACTTGGAGCTGCAGGCAGACTACTTAATCACTACCTACTGGCTCAGCAAGCTTACAAATTCTGGCCAGCCGAAGAAGCTCAATATGGTTGTCAAGGAGTTCATAAAACCGACAAGGCTCGACCCCAGCATTAACGAGTCGGAGTACATGGGATGTCTCAGGGACAGCAACGAGAGGACGGAGTTCGTTGTACGGATTGCGTCGGATGACCTAAAGAACCTCGAAGATCCGAAACTGTTCATCGCCGTGTACTTCACAAACGAGTCAGGGGAGGTTTACGTAAAGAAGGGATCGAAACCGACAGAGAGTAGCTACGACTACAGGAAGGTAGCATCAGGTAGAAAGGGTCACTATAGTGCGCAGATAGAAATACCAAACCCCTCATCTGGTAGCTACTACGTAATGATCAAAGGCAGTTATAGCATCTACAGCCTGAGGGCCAGTCTTCTCTTTAAGAAGAGTTTCTTCATAATAGGTTACTACGACCGTAAGTCTGTCGACATAAGATGGCTCGGTACGGAGATTCAGGAGTATCCCAGACCGAAGGTGGTGGAAATAACCACAGACAAGAACATCCTTCACCTTGGAGAAAGCTTAAATCTGACGATAAAGGTAAAGAATGAAGGAGGAAGATCGTCCTGGCAGTCAATAGCCTTCTCTTCTCCGAACATAACCGACATTAACAGCGTTGAGGTTCTGGAGCACAATCTTGACTACTTCAAGAAGTATGGAATCGGCTACGAGGCTGGAGCATCTTACGGCAGGGAGAGGGTTAAGCTGAAGTACCCACTGTTCGAGGGCGGAAAGAAGAACTGGGAGAAGGGAGAAATCAGGTACGTGAAGCTCAGGATAACTCCGGAAAAGACAGGACCACTAGTTCTCCAGATTAAGACTGTTGCTTACGGATTCGGTGTTTACGTGTCTGATCCACCTCTTCTTGGCACGAAGACAGTCGACCAGCAGAACGAGTTCGTTTATGTCAAGAAGATCATAGTTAAACCTCCAGAGCCTAAGATAAAAGTGGAGCCTAAGAAAATCCACTTTGGAAGTGTAAAGATAGGAAATCACAAACTTAAAACCGTAAGGATTTACAACGATGGAAATTCTGTTCTTATAATCAAAGACATAGCAAGGACGAGTGGCAGTAGTGATTTCACGTACTACCCATTTACTGTTCCTAATACGAAACCTCCTTTCAGTATACCACCAAAAGATAAAAGAGAAATTTGCTTTAGATTTAAACCATCCAGTTCAGGTTATAAGAACGCCGAATTCGTAATAGTTTCGAATGATCCAGCTAATTCAAAAGTTAGAATCTCAATGGATGGAAATGGCATTGATTATATAAAAAGTATTGATGCTAAACCAGACAGCTGGATAGCGCATGTTAATGAAGAAAAACAATTCAAAGCAATTGCCTATTATGCTTCAGGAGAGCAAGAGGATGTGACATCTAAGACTAAATGGTCGTCGAGCAATCCAAGTGTTGTGAAGCATTTGGGGAATGGTAAGTTCAAAGCAATCGGGGTTGGCTCGGCAACTATAAGGGCTGAATATAACAGTAAATCCGATACGGCAATGGCAATTATTAAAAACAGGAATCCGACCATTGAGTTGGTTTACCCGTTAAACGGTGCAGCTGTCAGTGGTAATAGCGTAACGCTGAGATGGGACGGAAGCGATCCAGACGGCGATCCACTGAAGTACGATCTCTACTTCGGCACACATAGTAATCCAGATATTTATGTAAGAGACTTAACCTCTGAATCTTATCTAGTACCAGTTGTTTCTGGAAAGACTTACTATTGGAAGGTTGTTGTTAAAGACAATCATGGTGGCAAAGCTGAAAGTGAAATTTGGAACTTTACAGTAGTTGAAGTCCCGCCCAGCGTATATAATGTAACAGTAAAGACTTCTGGCTTAGACGGGTGTTGGGCAAATGTGTGGGTTGATGGAATATATAAAGGGAAGGTAAACGATAATAGTCCGATAAAGCTCGAATTTAAGAAAGGAAGTAAGCATACAATTAGTGTTCAGAAAATCGTTTATAAGGATAGATACACGAGGTTTTACTGTTCAGACAACGTAACAACTGTGTCATCAGAAGCAAATGTAATATTTAATTA
>QMZF01000233.1 GCA_003663055.1 Archaeoglobales archaeon
CTCCTTTGTTTTGAGTTTTTCTCGGTATTATTTCAAAGGTTATTAGCTTAAAAAGGCAAAATGAAGCAAATTTAACTTACACTATTTTTAGTTAGTTTAATACTAAAAATAAAGAACTTAAAGAATTATCTCAATTCCCAATCTTTCAGCAAGCTCCTTGTAGCGGTTTCTTATTGTTACCTCCGTAACGCCCGCAACTTCCGCCACTTCTCTCTGCGTCCTTCTCTCACCACCGAGAATTGACGCTATGTAGATTGCTGCCGCAGCAACTCCAGTCGGCCCTCTTCCGCTCGTCAGTTCTTTCTCTTCAGCCTTCTTTATAATCTCGATTGCCTTCTTCTGCACATCTCCACTCAAGCCAAGAGCAGCACAAAATCTTGGCACGTAATCCGCTGGACTCGTTGGCATTAGCTTTAAGCCCAGCTCCCTTGCAATAAAGCGGTAAGTTCTGCCGATCTCCTTCCTGTCAACCCTCGAATACGTAGCTATTTCATCCAGCGTTCTTGGCACACCAGCTTGGCGACAAGCTGCATACAAAGCAGCAGCCACGACTCCTTCGATGCTCCTACCTCTTATCAAGTTCTTGTCTACAGCCTTTCTGTAGATGACTGCAGCGGTTTCCCTAACGCTCTTTGGCAAACCAAGAGCCGAAGCCATTCTATCAAGCTCACTCAAAGCGAATGCAAGGTTCCTTTCGGTAGCGTTGCTGATCCTTATCCTGCGCTGCCACTTCCTGAGCCTGAAAAGCTGTGCTCTATTGCGAACCGATATTGATTTCCCATAGTAGTCCTTGTTGCTCCAGTCGATTATTGTGGATAGACCTTTGTCGTGGATCGTATACGTTACCGGTGCACCAACTCTGCTCCTTTTCTCTTTCTGCTCACTGTCGAAGGCTCTCCATTCTGGGCCAGCGTCGATGTAAGTTTCCTCTATAACCAACCCACAGTCCTGACAGATGAATTCCCCACGCCTGTAATCTCTTATGAGCCTGGGGCTTCCACACTCGGGACAAACTTCAAGAGTGTCTTCTCTTTCTATTTCCTTTCTTTCTACTTCTTTTTCTACTTCCTTCTTTTCTACTTCCCTTACCTTTTCCACTTCCGGCATGAGTGCTCACCACAAATAATTCATCAATTATAATTTTTTTTAGTACATCTTTATTCTTCGGCCTTACAACAACGAAAGGTGATTTCACTGGTCCAATAATGTCATAAACATGCCCAATTTTCTCCATTTTCCTTGTAACGACATCCATGCCAACCCCAGGAAGGTTTTTTGGGTCGACAGGAATAACAATGTTGCCCGTACGCGAGGGATAACCCTTACCGAGTTTGCGCAATTTCATGCTTTCTCCCATTTTGAAACATTTCGAAAGGTATTTAAAGCATTAGAACTTATCCTATTTAAACCTTTCGGTGAATTTCGTGGTTCATCGAACTTTACTGGATTCTCCAGCTTTCAACTTCGACAATGGTGGTACAATGTCAAAAACGATTCAAGATCCGATACACGGCGGCATAAAAATTGATGAGTGGTGCACAAAAATAATTGATAGCCCACAGCTTCAGAGGCTCAGGAGAATTAAGCAAGTAGGTTTTGCGAATCTTGTTTATCCCGGAGCAAATCATACCCGCTTTGAACACAGCCTCGGCGTCATGTACATAGCAAGCATACTCGTTGAAAAAATGCATGTAGGGGAGAGAGAAAAAAAAGAAGTTATCGCCGCAGCGTTACTGCACGACATTGGCCATGCGCCGTTCTCACATTCCAGCGAAAACATAGTCAAGAAGTACCTGAGGGTGGGACATGAAGACGTTCTGCCACTAATTAAGGGCACAGAGCTTGAAGATGTACTCAAAGAGGAAGGATTGAGAATAAGAAGGATTTCCGAACTCATAAAGGGGCCGAGTATCATAAGCGGAGACATCGATGCCGACAGAATGGACTACCTTGTTAGGGATTCCTACTACACTGGCGTCGCCTACGGCGTGTTCGATTTGAGAAGGTTGATCGACAAGATATACTTCGATGCGGAGAAGCCGATAATAGAGGGCAGCGCATTAAGGGCTGCCGAATCTCTGCTCCTCTCGAGATTTATGATGTATCCAACTGTATACTACCACCACGTTTGCAGAATAGCGAGAAAAATGTATGAAAAGGCGTTGGAGCGCTGCATCGAGGACGGCAGTCTTGACGTAAAGCTTCTGCTTAAAATGGACGACCACGACATCGTTGCTTTTCTTAGGAGTCAAAAAGGTTATGCTGGCGAGATTATGGGGCTTATAGACAACAGAAGGCTCTTCAAGAGGGCAATATACGTCAGCAGGAGCAGAGTCGGATTAGAAAAGATAAATGCCGAGCGAGCTGAAGCTGAGATTGCTGCTGAAGCTGGAGTAGATGAGAAATACGTAATCGTTGATGCACCACAGCCAGAAGAGGCGAAAGAGCTGAAAGCAGTCGTAGATGTTGATGGACAACAGCTCAAGCTCGAGGAAGTTTCGCCCTTGGTAAGGGCACTTAAAGAAGCGGAAAGAGACATTCTGCAACTCGGAGTTTACACGAAAAAGGAGTACGTCGATGCCGTAGCAAAAGCTGCGATTCGCTATTTCAACATAGAGAGGATTCCAAAGCAGAGGAGACTCGACGAAGTTTTGCCGATATGGTGATCAGAGTATTAAGAGTTCTATAAATTTAGGCTTTCTCAGCCTTTGCATTACTTATTTTATTTTTGCAACATTAGCTGTTCTAAATTCCAGTGAAGATATTTATGTATCTATCAATTTCTCGCTATATAATTTCGTCATATTCTCGTACTCTACAAAATATCACCTTCAAACCACATACTTTCTTCTCTCCCTTGTTGATCTTCCTAAGCTCCCTTAGAAACTGTGGATTGATATCTGAGATGCTGACTTGGTGGCTTATTTCCTACATACTTAACCATTTTTTGCCGTTAGCATAGTTAAGTAATTAAGTAACTTAAGCAGACCATCGGAAAACTTC
>QMZF01000234.1 GCA_003663055.1 Archaeoglobales archaeon
GAATGCGTCAAAGCTTGTCCGGCTGAGAGGCCACACGAGTTCAACTACGGAATGGATAAAACAAAGGCAATCTACCTGCCCCATGAAATGGCATTTCCGATGAAGTACGTAATAGATGCAGCTTACTGCAAGAAGGATGAAGGCTGCAGGGCATGCGTTGAAGCATGCAAGTACGATGCAATTGATTTGGCTATGCAGCCAAAAACGATGAAACTGAACGTTGGGGCCATAATAGTTGCAACGGGCTGGCAGCCTTACGACAAGTCGAAGCTCGATAACCTGCTGCCAGATCATCCAAACGTAATAACGAACGTGATGTTCGAAAGACTTGCATCGATCAGCGGGCCAACGAAGGGCAAGATAGTAAGACCATCTGACGGAAAGCCAATTGAGAGTATCGCTTTTGCCCAATGCGCAGGCAGTAGAGATGAAAACCACTTGCCCTACTGCTCTGCTATCTGCTGCCTGGCAAGCTTGAAGCACGCTACATACGTGAGAGAGCAGTATCCGGATGCAAAGATATTCATGTTCTACATAGATGTGCGAGCTTTCGGCAGGTTTGAAGACTTCTTCACCAAGGTTAAGGAGTACAACATCGAGCTTATTAGGGGAAGGGTTGCAAAAATAACCGAAGCCGAAGATGGAGACTTAATAGTTGAAGCTGAAGACACTGAAACTGGTGTAAAAAGGAAGGAAAAGGTCAACATGGTTGTACTGGCTACAGGTATGCAGCCGAGCGATACAATATTCGAGAAAGACGAATACGGCTTTGTTAAATCTAAGGATGGAATAATCGCTGCCGGATGCGCAAAGAAGCCACTGGATGTAGCTTCATGCGTTGAAGATGCTACAGGAGCGGTCCTTAAAGCAATCCAAGTTTTGAGGAGGTGAGAGCATGGCGGAGGAAGAGAAGGTGGAGAAGAAAATCGGCGTTTACATCTGCACCGGTTGCGGAATCAGCGACGCACTAGACATTGAAGCTCTCAAAAAAGTTGTTGAAGAGGAATTTCAGCTTCCATGCAAGGTTCACGAGAATCTTTGTGGTAAAGATGGTGTGAAGCTCATAAAGAGTGACATAGACAGTGGAAACGTCAATACTATTGTTATTGCTGCTTGTTCGCCGAGAGTTAACTGGGATGTCTTCAACTTTAATGGCTATATAGTTGAGAGGGTTAACCTAAGAGAGGGTGTTGCTTGGAGCCATACACCAAAGGATGCTGAAACCCAAGCTTTGGCTGAAGACTACATCAGGATGGGGATCGTAAAAGCTCAAAAGACCGAATTTGCCGAACCGTTCATTGAGGAAATAAGCAGAACGATATTGGTTGTCGGTGGCGGCATTACGGGAATGACCGCAGCACTTGAAGCTGCAAACGCTGGTTATGATGTTGTACTTGTTGAAAAAGAAGCTAATCTTGGAGGGTGGGCTGCGAAGTTCCACAAGCTTACACCAGTTGAAAGACCATACAACACGTTGCTCGATTCATCGTTCGTTCAGGATATGATTGCCCAAGTTGAGAGCAATCCAAGAATAAAGGTTTACACGTCAACAACGATAGAGAAGATTTCTGGTCAGCCCGGACTTTTCGATGTAACGCTTAACAAGGCGGGAAGTACAGAGGAAATGAGAATTGGAGCAATAGTTCTTGCTACTGGATGGAAGCCCTACGATGCAAGCAAGCTTGAGGAACTAGGATATGGGAAGTATGCGGGAGTTGTCACAAACATCGAATTTGAGGAGATGGCAAAAGAGGGCAGAATAAACGGAGATGTTCTGTTTATCCAGTGTGCTGGGCAGAGGGATGCAAATCACTTGCCCTACTGCTCATCGATTTGCTGCATGGTCTCGCTCAAGCAGGCGAAGTACGTGACAGAAAAGGGAGGCAATGCCTACATAATCTACAAGGACATGCGCACTCCTGGTTTGTACGAGGACTTCTACAAGGCAATGCAGGAAGATGAGAGAATCTTCCTTACCAAGGGAGACATAAAGAGCATTGTGGAAGAGAACGGCAAGCTCGTTGTTGAAGTTGAGAACACTCTCCTTGGCGAGACGATCAAGGTTAGGGTTGACACGGTTGTACTCGCAACCGGAATGGTCTCAACGCTCAAAGGTCTCTACACGGTAAAGGAGGAATTCCCAGACGAGAAGGTCGTTCCGTTCAAGCACATACATGAGCCAACGATCGTGAAGAGTGAGGAGGAGATAGAGGAAATAGCAAAGCGGGGACACATACTCAACTTGCAGTACAGGCAGGGGCCTGAATTGCCCACGCTTAAGTATGGAATGCCGGACTCAAACTACATATGCTTCCCGTACGAAAGCAGGAGAACTGGCATATATGCCGCTGGATGCGTAAGAGCTCCAATGGGCATTGCTGAATGTATGGATGATGCAAGAGGAGCTGCTCTTAAGGCAATTCAGTGCTTAGAGCTTGTTTCAAAAGGTGGATCGACGTTCCCAAGGACTGGCGACATCGACTACCCACAGTTCTTCCTGCAGCGCTGCACACAGTGCAAGCGTTGTACCGAAGAATGTCCGTTCGGTGCGCTTGATGAGGACGAGAGGGGCACACCACAACCCAATCCGCTTCGCTGCAGAAGATGCGGTGTATGCTTTGGTGCTTGCCCAGAGAGAATAATATCCTTCAAGGGCTACTCGATCGACATGATTTCATCTATGATCAGGGCTATCAAGGTCCCGGAAGAGGAGGGAATTTATAGGATAGTGGCCTTCTTCTGCGAAAACGATGCATATCCAGCATTGGACATGGCAGCCCTCAATGGCCTGCAGTGGGATGCTAGCGTTAGAGTAATTCCAGTTAGATGCTTAGGTTCAGTAAACGTTGTATTCGTTGCAGACTCTCTTTCAAGGGGTATAGATGGCATACTGATGGTTGGATGCAAATACGGCGAAGACTACCAGTGCCACTTCATAAGAGGGAGCGAACTCGCAAACAGGAGAATGGAGAACGTTCAGGAAACATTGCAGAGA
>QMZF01000235.1 GCA_003663055.1 Archaeoglobales archaeon
GAACTTGAGGGCAGGCAGGAGGAAGAACTTGAATGTTTTTCCGGCATTTTTGTCGGGGACAGGGTGGTTACGGACAAAAAGGACATCTTCGAAAAGCACTTCTATGGTAGCTTCAGCGGAACTGTGACTCTTTCACTGATAGAAGCACTCTACCTCCTTGAATCCGGACTTCTCGAAGTTTTTTCTGGAAAGAAAAAGCTAGACTTCAATGAAATGTGGGAAGCATCGCTTGGCGTTGAGCAAAACCTGGAAAGGCGTTACAGTGTTTACAAAGATTTGAAGAAGAGAAAATTCGTTGTAAAAACGGGCTTTAAGTTCGGCAGTGATTTTAGATTATACGAAGAGGTCAAGAGTGTTGAAGAGCTGCCCCATTCAACTTACCTCGTTTCCATAGCCGACAAGCCGCTACCCATGATAGAAGTTGCGAGGGCTGTAAGGCTTGCGCAGAACGTGAGGAAAAAGATGATCTTTGCTTTCAGCGATGGGGAGGGAAACAGATACGTTTGCATAGAGAGAATTAGGGTTTAATTCCGCTAGCTTTTGCTACCAACCACGTTACGGTGAAGGATGAGAAGCTGAGGGCAACCGTTACCAATGCAACGATGTCAATACCCTCGATTGGTATGTAGGGATGTAAGCCCAACACGTAATCGCAGAAGTCGTTGAAAAGCAGCCAAGCGAGAACTGCGGCGTAAACTCTTTTTCTGCATGCAGTGTATGCAAGCGGGATCGCTTCAACGGCCATCAAAAAGTGCGTGATAAACATTCCTGTGTAAAGCAGTCTGTTTGCTGGAGAGAAGAAGTATGATGAGTGGAAAAGCAAAACAAAGCATGTCCATAGGCCATATTTGATAAGGCTTGAAGATGCAAGGAAAGAAACAAAATCGTTTTTTCTCTTCTTTAATATAAGAACTAGAGCTATTGTGAAGAGTAGCGTAGAGTTGGGGCTGTCCGTAATTACAGGCCATGTGTAAAATGGATTTTCGGCAAGCTGCAACCTGTAGTAAAACCAGCCGTACACTGTACCGGCTGTATTTGCTATGATAACGAAGTAAGCTAACTTTTTAAGCTTTAGCTCCTCGAAAAGCCTCAAATAACTACCGATGCTCACGGACAAAAATAGGCAAAGGTATTTATATAGTTTATAAACTTTATGTCCGGGGGTAAAAATGAAGAAGGATTATAAAATAAAGATTGAAAATGTCGTTGCCTCAACACAAATCGGGGAAAACATAGATTTAAACAAGATTGCGAGAGAGGTTAAGGACGCTGAATATAAACCGAAGCAGTTTCCCGGGTTGGTTCTCAGAACGAAGGAACCCAAAGCTGCAGCCCTCATCTTTAGAAGTGGAAAAGTCGTCTGCACAGGCTCAAAGTCTGTTGAGGATGCAAACAGGGCGGTAAGGCAGGTCGTAAAAATCATTAGCGAACTTGGCATTCCTGTCATTCTCGAACCCGAGGTAAAGGTTCAGAATATTGTCGCTTCTGCTGACTTGGGTGTTGATTTAAATCTTAACGCCATAGCCATTGGTTTAGGTCTTGAAAATATTGAGTATGAACCCGAACAGTTCCCTGGGCTCGTCTACAGGCTTGACAAGCCGAGAGTAGTTGTGCTCATATTTGGCTCGGGAAAGATGGTTGTGACTGGAGGTAAAAATCCGGAGGATGCCGTTAAAGCTGTTGAAAGGATTGCGGAAGAGCTATCGGCTCTCGGTCTGATGTAAGGTTTGATGCAACTTTAGCCAATTTGTTTTCGATCTTTGTTCTTACTTTCCAAATATTAAAGTGGATTGCATCACGAAACCATGAATGAGTTCAACGAGAACCTTAGGGTGAGCAAAGGCAACTGAAAAAACACTAGCTTTTTATAAGAAGCCATGAATTTTTTCCGCCCTTGGGGAAGCGTATGAGCACGTACGTACCTCTCAGCTTTTCACCGTTCAATCTCACCTTAATTTCTTTTTCACTCCTCTTTAAAAGCTCGTACGTTCCCTTGTCCCATATCAGAACCTTTCCGGCCCCATATATACCCTTCGGAATTTCACCTTCGAAGTCCATGTATTCAATGCTGTGGTCCTCAACTTGAATTGCCAATCTTTTTTCGCCCTTTTTTAACGGTAAACCTTTTGGAACAGCCCAGCTTTTTGCAACACCATCCATCTCAAGACGAAAGTCGTAGTGGTGATGGGTTGCGAAGTGTTCTTGGACTACGAACTTCATGCTCTTGGTTAGTCTTAATCTTAAAATATCTTCTACTTAAAACTATATCTCTTTAAAACTATATCTCTCAATACATGCAAACTGCTAAGCATTGCTTTTTAGCTTTGGGACTTGTGAGTTCTTAGCGCTATTGTTGCACATGCCAAAATGGCATAAGCATACTTCACAAACACACCTCTACACCATGCTTTGTCGATCACGTCTTTAGCACCTCCAAAAGCTGTGGACCTTCAGATAGCAATCTCTTAAGAAAGTCTACGGCTTCGTCCCATATCCCAGCCCAAACGACCTTCTCGTGTACCACTGCTATAGTTCCCGCTACGTAAATGTGGCCAGATATGGACTTAAATTTCTTTGTAACGGTTTCAATGAGCACTTTTACTCCTAAACTCCTTAATATCTCACTATTTTCTCTTATGAGCTTCGATACAGGTTTTAAATGATATTCGTACACTTCTTCCTCGGTTAGCTGGATGGGCTTAAGGTACCACTCCTCGCTGTTAACTACTACTTCCTCCCACCTTATGCTATATCTATCCTCTATTGCTTTAAGTAAACTTATTATTTTTTCGTGTTTTCTGGGATTATAAGATGGGCTGTAGTACCTCAAGTGCATGCTCTAAACAAAATGGCACACATTTTAATCTTTCCTCAAAATAGCTTTATTCATCCAGCCTAACTTTAATGCCTCTTTCAAGCAGTTTCTTCCTGCAAGCATCGCAGTACTTCCAGTCCTTTGCATCTGTGTCGAGTATAGAGTTTGAGAAGA
>QMZF01000236.1 GCA_003663055.1 Archaeoglobales archaeon
ACGTTGAGTTCAGGACTGACGACTTCGACTGGCACCTTCGTTTCAGCTTCAGAGATTTCTTCGTTGGTTTCTCTGTTGTACAGGTGGAGAGTCAGAGTGTACATTCCAGGTCTTAATAATTCATCGGGTTCGCCCGTTGACATAAGCTTGTCCTCGCTGTCGTTGTAGAACGGATAGAGCGTTGCGTAAACCCAGCCTCCTTCAGCTGTCTCGTTGTACTTGCTGAACTCGCCAAAATCATCCTCCTTAACTTTCGCTCCGTGCCCCTCAAACTCAGCCGTAACTTTTACGTCGTCTGGGTCAGCGTTAACTGAAACGTATACATCGACTTCATCACCCTTGACCATCACTACCTTCTCTGGTATGTGGAGGAATCCGAATTCAGTAATTGTTAGGCTAAACTGTGCCATTGCATCCTCTGTTGGGTCAACGTTTGGAGGATCGGACGGAGCAATTACGTAAACGGTGTACGTTCCCGTGTCTGCACTGCTATTGACTGTCAACTGAACGCTAAATGTGTCATCAGTAACCTTCAACTTGTACGGCTTGTACTTTGCATTTATAGCTGCTTTTTCATCTGCGTTGAATTCTGAGGTATCAGACCAAATCTCACCGACATTTTCAATTACTGGCCAGTCGTCGGTGAATATGTAGACGTAATCAAGTGTTGTCGTACCGCTTATTGTTATATCCGCACCTCTTGGAGCCGAAGTTCTGCTAATCGATGCGTTGAGTACAGCTTTAGCAACTCTGATGGTAACGGTGTCCTTCCAGTCAGACTTGGAGCCGTCGTCCTTAATTATGTACGCATCTATTGTATATGAGGTCTTAGGCGCACTTGCATTTATGTGCAATTTTTCGGTCTCCCAACTTCCATCGGAGCCCACTGCAACCTCAAGGTAGTACTTACTGCCATCTCTCCTAAGCTTATGGACTTCCTCAATCAGCTTGTTCAAGTCCTCAGACTCGACCCATATCTTAGTTCCTTTCTTAACACTCGCAGTACCCTTGAATTTTATGTCTTCTCCCCTCGTAAATGTGTACTTGTCCATCTCAAATTTGACTTCAGGTTCTCCGACATTTATGTACATAGTCTCCGTGTCATTAAGCGTACTTGTTGTTGATGCCATTGCAGTAACCCTGTAGCTTCCAGTACCCCAGTCAGTTCTGAAGTAGAACTTCGTGTCATGCTCCCAAGTACCATCTGAGGAGACAAGGCACCTCCTAGTATAGTTTGTCGTATCTGCATACGACGCGTCTAATATTGTTCCGTCCTCCTTCACTAGACTGCCGTTTGGAAGGTACACGTAGACGTAAACCCAGTTAGTGCCATTCACCATATCATCATCCGTGCTGTTCGTCTCGGCAATGTTGGTTGTACCCTCAAGCTTTACTTCCGTACCCAGCGTTGCCGTAGATGGCGTGGCAAGCGTAACTTCTATACCCTCAATCTTGAAGTCCATTGATTCAACTTCGGTTCCAGCTTTTACGCTGACTGTATAAGTTCCAGTTGAGCCGTTGTACGGGGAGGCGAAGAACATAGCTGTGGGTATCTTTACAGTCTTCTCCCTTGAATCCGTAAAGCTTAGCGTTTGCGTGTAAGTTTGTACCATTGGACCAGTAACATTCAGCGTTGCATTGAATGGTAAGCTCAATCCGTAAACCTTAACCTTCACAACAGCGTAGTCACCTTTTGCTATTGGCGTTCTCTTGTTTTCAAGGCTAATTGATATAGTTGGCTTTGCAACATGAAGCGTGATAGCTTGTGGATAATTCACGTTCATCGTACTTGGGTTCTTTCCATTGATAACGTACTGACCATTTTTGATGTATATGTAGAAGTCTCCGGGATACAACTGATTTGTATCAAGGTCGTAGGTCTTGGACGATGCTTTAAAGCTGTCACTGAATTTCGCCTCATCCGTATCCCAATCTCTGATTTCCACTGTTGTTGTGTTGTCTGAATCTAGTCCATAGATGTATAGCTTTATAGTCTCGCCAAAGTCGAACTGCATAGCATAGGCACCAATGTCGGACTTGGTGTAGTACTTGTCGATGTCGTAAACCTTAACAGCTATAGTCTCCGTGGAATCTTTTATCGTCTTGTCTACGGCAGTTTGTTCTGAATACGTGAACTGCACAGTAAAGTTGACGTACTCGGATGAATTAGCAGCGTTTGAAACATTCACCCAGTAGGTTCCAGCCGTTGTTGCATTTACCCAGAACCAATCACCGGCATTAGCAGTAGTCTTATTGGTGCTTAACCCTGATTCACCAGCAATATTGAAAACAGTTGCTGAACTATTCAGTGTGTTATTGACCTGAAAGCTTAAAGCGTAACCAACGATTGAAGTATTAAAATACCCTGTTGTGTTTACTGTTACGTTGTAACCTTCGATGTACCTGCCAGTGCTGTTATAAACAGTCGCACTCGCTGTAGCCACTGCAATCAGTACCAATAGCGTCGCTATTCCAACTTTCAAACTTTTCCTACTCATACTCTACCTACCTCCCTTCTGAAACATAGACGGGTTGCCTTACACCTTCCACTATATAAACTCTACTTTTTGCTGGCGGCGAAGACAGCTTCGGCAGGCAACGTATTGCTGCCTGCTTTCAGCTACCCGCCGCCACCTACCAATATAAAACTAAAACCATATTTAAATTTTTTGCTGTTTTTTTCGCAAAGGGGTTATTGCATCACCCAGTCATGCAACGGCGTTAGTAGGACATGGTTGGAAAACCGTAGGACTGTACCATCTGCACAAAAACCAAAACAAGAACGATAAAACATTACAAATGCAGTCCAATTACACTCCTCCATACCTGCCGTTAGCGATGTTAGGTGAGTTTAGCAATAAATCCTCTGAGTGTTTAGAGCGAATTGGCTGAAATAGAGTTCGAAATGCTGGATTGCATACTTGTTACGATCATTTCTGTCTCTGTTCGGATTCGTTTCAGTTTTTCAGTTTTTTCGG
>QMZF01000237.1 GCA_003663055.1 Archaeoglobales archaeon
TACTCGCATCAAAGCTATCCCAAGCTCTTCCCTCCGAATTGGCAAAATTCTTTACAATAGGTGTTTACATAGCCATAGTCAGCTCATTTATAGGCATGTTCGCCGCCTGACTTTTAATTGCTGCAATGATGCATGCAGTTTCAGCTCTGTTCGATGGCAAGGGTCCATTCAGGAGAACGTTCGAGTTTACAGGTTACGGCTTCCTACCATCTCTTGTCGGTTCTCTCATAACGATTCCAATGTCCACTTACTACGTTATGGATGCAGAAATTCCGAAGATTAGCATAGAGCAGTTGCAGCATAATCCCGGGATTATGAAGTCTTTAATTTTGTCAATAATTCCACAGGACTTGATTTACTCAAACTTGCTGATAAATCTAGCCGTAACTGTATGGTCTTTAACACTCTGGACTTTCGCCATAAAGCATGCTCGCAACCTGACAACAAAGAAAGCATTTATCTCAGCTTTGATTCCCGCGGTAGTGTTTGGACTCTACCAGATTTATTCGATTACTAGACTTCTATAATTTCTCAATCGAAGACTTCAAGAAAATCGAGCCTCTTAAAATCGATATCAAAGGTTGCTATCTTCTTTATTCCGTGATATTTGCATGTAGCAGCAATTAAAGCATCGTTTGGAAGCATGCCATAGGCTTCGATAACATCAAACATATCCGTATGTTTTGCGGGAGGTAAGACTGTAATTTCTAGGAAATCAAGGACGCTTGAGATATCAGAAATAACTTCTCTTGCAATTTCTGCCGTAATTTTTGGATTCTCCCTTAAATACGTTAGCAGATCATAGTGTTTTTCAATTCCCGTTACTTCTTTTGCTTTCTCCTTTATCAGGACGTATGCCACCTCCTCAATAACGTTTATCGAGGTAACTAACTTACCTTTAAGTTTTTCAAAAATATCCACACCATCTATAAAAAACGCTAAAAATACAGAGCTATCTACGAATATGGCTTCTTCTGTCATAAATTTCGTCCTTTAATTTTAATAATTCGGTCTTCTTGACTTTTCCGTACTTTCCTCTTAGGTGATTTATATTCCTTTTTATCTCTATTTTTATTTTCTCTCCTTCTTTCAGATCGATTTTTTCAAGGGGTTTAAGAACCCCTTTTTCATATACTGCTTTAATTACTTTTGTCATGCTTTTTAAATCACCTCGGATCTTCAAATACCTTTCGTCTTCAGCATCGCTTCGCTCACGAGACGGATACTCTATCGCATACTCGGCTTTCGGTGGCAATACTTTTCAACTTGCTCGTGTTTAGTACTAAAAAAGGAAAAGCTAGTTTTGTAAGTTAACTTTAGATTGCATTAAACGTTCCTCTGTTTAAACGCCTCTTTAACTAGCTTTATCGCACAGAGATCACCGCACATGCTGCAAGCCTCGCTATTTGATTTCCTGTTTTCCCATGTTCTCCTAGCTCTTTCGGGATCTACAGAAAGTTTGAACTGCTTCTCCCAGTCGAAGTCCCTCCTTGCAAGGGACATTTCGTAGTCTACGTATCTTGCTCTCTCCCTTTGTCCCTCTTTCACGAGGTCGGCTGCATGGGCAGCGATCTTTGCAGCTATAACGCCCTCTTTAACATCGTTAACAGTCGGCAAGGCAAGGTGTTCTGAAGGAGTGACATAGCAGATCAAATCAGCACCGTACATCCCAGCGACCGCAGCACCTATCGCTGCAGCGATGTGGTCGTAACCGGCGGCTATGTCTGTTACGAGGGGGCCAAGAAGATAGAGAGGAGCGTTCTTCGTGACGTACTTCATCGCCTTAACGGAAGTCTCAATTTCGTCGATTGGTACATGCCCCGGCCCCTCTACCATCGCCTGCACGCCAGCGTTTCTACACTTCTCGACAAGCTCTCCGAGAAGTATGAATTCTGTAAACTTAACGCGATCGCTGGCATCGTTGATGCATCCTGGCCTGAAAGCATCACCCAAACTTATTGTAACATCGTATTCCTTAAGAATCTCGAGAAGGTAGTCGAAGTTCTCGTAGTAGGGATTTTCCTTTTCATTGTGGAGCATCCAGCCTATCGTTATTGCACCTCCCCTGCTCACAACGCCAAGCAGTCTGTCACTTCTCTTTAGCCTCTCGACGCTTGTCCAGTTAACACCTGCGTGAATGGTCATGAAGTCAACACCGTCTCTTGCCTGCTTTTCAACAGCATTAAAGAAGTCATCTTCATCCATGTCAACAACTATGCCAGCACTACGAGCAGCCTGATAGATCGGAACAGTGCCAAAGGGAACGCTAACGACTTCCATTATCTTCTTTCTTATCTCGTCGAGGTTTCCTCCTGTCGATAAATCCATTACAGCGTCTGCCCCGTATTTTTGAGCAATTCTCGCTTTTTCGATTTCTTCTTCAACGTTTACGTAGTCTATTGATGTTCCGACGTTGGCGTTTATTTTAGTGCTCATAAATTTGCCTATAGCTTTTGGTGAATTCTCCCTCCTAACATTTTTCGGAACTACCACTTCTCCACGGGCAATGAGCTTGATAAGCAGTTCTAGATCAATACCCTCAAACTTTGCGACTTCTTTGAGCCAATCGGGAGCTTGACCTTTTTTTGCCTCCTCAATCAAAGTTTCCATGAAACTGCATGCTTATGAAAGATTGATAAATACTTTGCTACATTCTAAAATAGTTACGTCTGCGAGAAAAATGCTGTCTTTAATTGCTTAGTACTCAAATACTAGGTGTCTAGTCTCAACGTGGAAACCTTTATCTTCAAGTATTTTTGCGATAAGTTCTGCTTCTTCCTCGTTTCTTGCAAAAAGCCTTGCTTCGATGAGCCACACAACTTCCTCTTTTTCTTCCTCTAGCTCATCTACCCTAATAATTGTGGGTTCCATGCCCAGTCTTTGGGTTCGACGTATTTAAATCTATTGTTCGTCATTAAACGAATTAAAATTAAGTTATGCGATCGTTTTGTAATTATCAAATCTTAAAA
>QMZF01000238.1 GCA_003663055.1 Archaeoglobales archaeon
CGCTGGGGTATAAGGCGAGGGAGCTTTTCGATCCTTTGCTGACGACAAAGTTCTTCGAGGAGCTTAACGCAGCAAGCGAGGAGCTTCGGAAGGTCGTTTACAAGATGCTGAGCAAGTTCGGAACGCTTCTGCCCTTGAAGTTAGAAGCGGTGCTCAGAGGACTCCAAGAAGCAAAGAGCAGGTGGGACGAGCTTAAAGATTTTTTGAGGGCGAAGATCGCCCAGGGTGTGGAAAAACGAGGCTATGTCTCCTTCAGAGAGCTGCTGGATGCTGTCAAGGAAGTTGCGCCTTTCTCGAAGCGGCTCAGTTTGATCGTGGAGGAGGCAATGGACGAATTTAAGGACGCTGCGAACGTCCTTGAGGAGTGTAACGGGAACCGTCGCAGGATCGTGAGGACCCTTACGAGAGAGGGACTCTGCCTCGTCGCCTTTGAGAGGGAAGACACACTCGCTCAGAGGTTTGTGGTTCCAGAAAGGCTGCGGTGGAGGTTGAGACCAGAGATATGTGCGGTGGAAGCACCTTAGAAGGCGGAAGAGAGGGGTGAAGAAGATGCGTAGCTTCTTCTATGATGTCAAGCTTGTCTATCCAGGAAAGAAAGAAGAAAGAGAAGCAATCTCCCAGACCCCGGCCGCTGTATTAGAACTTGTGAAGAGATTTGGAGGTTATGCTCGTCTCGGTGAGGTGACAGAAAACTGGACTAACATGCTTATTTTCGGAGATAACCTTCCGGTCCTTAAGGCTCTACTAGAGAATCCGCAGGTAAAGGGGAAAGTCAGATTAGTGTATATAGACCCTCCATTTGCCACAGGACAAGAATATAGACGAGGAAGAGCCACCGTGAGTTTCAGTCGAAAAGAAGAACTCGCATATAGAGACACTTTTAAATCAGGAGCTGAATATCTGGAGTTCCTGAGAGAGAGATTAATACTTCTAAGAGAGGTACTAGCTGATGATGGCTCAATATATGTGCATGTAGATTGTAAAGTTGGACACTATGTAAAAGCTATCATGGATGAAGTATTTGGCGAGGAGCATTTCATCAACGATATTACACGAATAAAGTGCAATCCGAAGAACTTTGCAAGAAGAGGTTACGGGAATTTCAAGGACATGATACTCTTCTACTCTAAAACGGATAAAATGGTATGGAATGGTTCACGAGAACCATATACTGAGGAGGATATAAAGCGACTATTCCCGAAGGTAGATAAAGACGGGCGTAGATATACTACGGTTCCGCTTCATGCACCTGGCGAAACTGAGAGCGGTGAGACTGGCAAGCCTTGGAGAGGTATGTTACCTCCAAAGGGAAGACACTGGAGATACCCTCCCAGCGTCCTGGACGAGCTTGATAAGAAGGGACTAATAGAGTGGCGAGGGGTTCCAAGACTCAAGATATATGCGGATGACTTCATAAAGAAGGGAAAGGAAAGACAGGACGTGTGGACATTCAAGGATCCGCCCTACCCACGATATCCAACTGAGAAGAACTTTGACATGCTCAAGGTCATAATAGAGAGCTCGTCTAATTCAGGCGATATAGTGCTTGATGCATTTTGCGGTTCTGGAACCACTCTTGTGGCTGCTGAAACACTTGGGAGAAGATGGATAGGCATAGACAATTCCCCACTAGCTATAACAGTGTCCGTAAAGCGTCTAACTGAGCTGAAAACATTCAGGCCATTCACATTATATAATGCTACCGGTAGACCTCTGCCTCAACCAATCCAAGAAATCCTTTAAAAGAAGGGCGCTAAGGACGTATTCACCTTCCTTTAATTCCCTTATCATTTCAAGATAGCGCTTCTCAAACCACATCACGCCATCAAGTATTCCAATTCTGATGAGATTTTCATTAGTCTCTCTGACGAAGGAAAGAACCTCTCTCAGGTCTCTGGTCTGAGAGCCCCCTGATGTGCTTAGAAACCTAGCCTCTCCCACTACATACGAGATGTTACCTCCCGCATCCACTATTTTAGCTAAGATGTCCCTGCCTTTACCGAGGTCTATGCCAAGCTTCCTCCTCACGTAGTCCATAATGGCTTTATTTGCGGCATCTAGTATAGCTGAGGCCGAATGAGCGTCGAACTTAGGTGCAGAGAGCACCGGATAACCATGTCCTGGAAAATAGCTCCTTACCCATTTACGAAATGCTTGCCCCATTATTCTATTGATGTCGGGAGGTCTCTCACAGCCCTTTATGATGTCATCAACATTCATGTTGAGGAGTATATTAGCTACTATTTTAACCATCCCTGGGTTTTTGTTGAAAATCTCCTCACGCTTGCCTAGTAATGGCACATAGGGGTGTTCTATAGGGAAGGGGTGGCTTTTTCTCCTCAAGTCTAAGAGAAAACTAAGCAAGCGTTTTCCATCCCTATTCTCATGCAGAGTCTCGATTGTTTTCCTGGTTCTCTGGTCTAGAGGTCTCCGTGGCGGTATTGTGGCAGGGTAGATTCGACTCACCTTAAGCAGGTAATCTTTGCTCTCAGCGAGTTTCACGCTCTTCTCGATCCACACATTAGTCATTTCGAGGACTAACTTCAAAGCCAGACTGCAACGCCCCACCCATCAAGTCTGTTACCTCCAGACCCTAACCATCACTAGGCTCCAAAACTATTACATTCCTCGAATCATTGGGACGTTCCACGACGCAGATGCCCTCCTTGCCGAGCTGAACATTATTAAAACGAGCAGAATGGCTCACGACGATACGCTTCACCGATTCTTCAAGCTCCTCAAAACTGCAATCCTCAAAATGAAGGCGATCCTCAGATTTAAACCTGCCAAAAGCCGGGATCAGACGACGAGAACAAAGGAAAATGGATGGAACACGAAAAACCCTGGGCGGAGAAAGCCAAGACTTCGCAGAAAGACTTTTACGAGGAGATGCGCAAACTCCTAGGGGTAGTCCTCGCTTCCGAGGGCGGTTCTTGGCTGTGTCTCTTAAGATCTGA
>QMZF01000239.1 GCA_003663055.1 Archaeoglobales archaeon
GGAGTGAATAGCGGAATCGAGATTAAGGACTCGAGACTTCTGCACAAGCGAAGAAAAAAATCACACGCGCTTCCTAAATTCACTCGGAACCTTTAATATCCTCGCAAGTCCTATTAAATGATCTTTTGAGAGCGTACCGTCTGCAATTTCTTTCAAAGCCTTCTTTGCGTTGAACGCTATACCCAAACCAGCATTCTCTATCATTATTCTGTCGTTTGCTCCATCTCCAACGGCAACGACGTTTTCCCGACTTATGCCCTCTCTTGCTGCAATCTCCTCAATTATCCTTGCTTTTTCTTCAGCATCGATTATCCTGCCCTTTATTCTTCCAGTAAGTCTGCCATCTTTGATTTCAAGTTCGTTGCCAAAAGCGTAATCCAAATCGAGTTCCTCCTTAAGCCTCTCAGTGAAGTAGGTAAAGCCACCGCTTACGAGGGCAACCTTATAACCCGACTCCTTCAAACTTTTTATTAGCTCCTTAGCACCTTCCGTCAGCTTTATCTCCCTGTAAATCCTCTCAAGAACTTCAACGGGCAAACCCTTTAAGAGCTTAACCCTCTCCTTTAACGCTTCTTTGAAGCTAAGCTCACCGTTCATAGCTTTTTTTGTCAGTTCTTTGACCTCCTTTTCAACGCCAGCAGCTTTAGCGAGCTCATCTATTATCTCCGCATCCACAAGCGTTGAATCCATATCAAAAACTATGAGCCTTTTGTCTCTGCGGAAAAGAGAATAGGGCTGAATTACCACATCCAACCCTTCCCCTTCCACCTCCTCTTTTAACCTTCTCTTTATCTCCTCAAAGTTGTCCTTGACATCGATTATGAATTCTATCGATATGAGCCTGTCCCTAGCCGTAAGGCTCGTCCGCTCGATGTTTACTCCCATCTCGTAGAGAATCTTTGTTATGGAGTAAACGATACCAACCCTGTCTTCTCCAAGCACAGTTAAAACGTAGAGGTTCTTTTCATCGCCCTTCTTCCTCTCAAAGGGTGATACGGAAACGTTAACACCTAGCTCCTTTCCCCTGTCAATAAGACACTGCCTAAGCTCCTCTAGATCCACTTCTTCGGCTTCAGCGACTATAAACATGACGAATAAACCTTGGAGAACCGTCTGCTCTATATCGATAATGTTTATTCCCCTCTTTGCCAGCACTTCTGATATTCCGCATATTATTCCTGGCCTATCTACTCCATAGACAGCTATGCCGACTAGCACAGCTTTTTTTCTACCTTGGAATATTTGAAGCTTTGCCGGAGTTGTGTTGTTCCATAATAATGTCATCTTAATTTTTTATTAATATTAAAAAAATTAAATTTACTACTTAAAAATGAACTAAGACTCAAGTTTTGTCGATTCAGAATCATACTGAACAGACAGCAAATAAAAGGATATCGTAGATGAACCTGTAGTTGGATGTTGCTTCTATTACTGCCCTAGCCTTGTATTTTGATGCGAATGTTCTAAGACTTGTTTGGTGTTCTCTATTCTTACTTCCTCTTTTATTTCTCCCAACCCATCTACCACAGCTGCATACTTTTTATGGATATCCAATCCAATGCAGACGGCAAGCACCTATTCGTACTTCCATAACTTCCACCATCCTTTTAGCCTGCTAAGTCATCGCGCTCTAAGCATCCAACAAACTAACTGCAGCTTTTACATCTGCTAAAAAAAGCCCCAACATGGTCAATCCATCTGTTTATTGAGGATTCTGGATGAAACGAAACACCGTAGAACTGCTTACCTTTTACTTTAAAAATGCTGACTTCATCATCCTGTACAGCCAGCGATTCTAAATCCATTTACTTTCTTAATCCTCTCTAAAGTGTTTGAATAAATCTTTGCCAATATTTGATATCCCGCATATTCCAAAGATTGTCCGTAGTCAGTTAGCTGCATGAAATTATCGGTATAATTTAAGTAGTCAAGGTCCCATAGGGCTGTTCCGCATGTTATTATTTTAGAACGTTCTTCAGCTTTTACTCTTCCATAGTATCGCCTAATCAAATCCGCATTCCCTTACAATTTCTGCAACTGGCCTGACGAATTCCTCCCGAGCAAAGGTCTGCAAGTGGAAATATCAGTATCATTTTTCAACAAGCTCCGCTCGTCTTACTATTAATGTAGCATCGTAATCTTTTCCAACTATATCGTATTCTATTATTTTAAGCTTTTTTGTAAATAGTGGCATATCTAAGACCAGAGTTTCGTACTCTCCTCCCTCGCCAGACGGGTTCAGATACTCCTTCATCCTGCTGAAGAGCCGAACTGTATCTTTAGTTAACTTCTTACCGAGTATGGACTTTTTTAACGGATATCCGGCAACCCTAGTGAATACTATTTCAAAACCGTAGTCCAAAGCTTCATTGAGGATGGAAACTTCATCCCTAAGCCAAAGCGGATTAAAACACAACAACCCCAAATCATCGCATACCCTCTGAAATCTGGTAGCTTGATACGTAGACTTGATAGCTCCCGTTACAACTCCTTCAACTTCATACAATTCCTTAGCATTTTTCAATACATTGTACAAAGCACTTAGACTGCTCTTTTCATCATCCAAGCAGGTGCCAGTAACGAGGGGAATTTTAAGCGATTCAGCCTGAAGTTTTACGAGCTCCGTGTTGGGATAGTGAAACAGACAGCTTTCTTCGGATTTTGGGCTGAGGGTGACTAAACACGCTATATCGAATACTTCATGTGCTTTGAGCAACGCTAGGTTGGAGTCCTTTCCCCCGGAGTACAGAACACATACTTTCATTGCACCACGTTCCGTTAGCTATTTCTTATATTGTAAATACTCGGACCGCCAGAAATAAGACACGCAGAAAGTATAAGAAATGTAGGGAATCAGAAAGATTTAAATTCATTCTAAAATTAATATTATTATTTCCGATTTTTAATCAGCACACCAACAGCGACCAACTGCAAGTAGGTGAAAGTTTTCA
>QMZF01000240.1 GCA_003663055.1 Archaeoglobales archaeon
AAAGAATAATAATGGGTCACGAGCATCCGGCAGTGAAAGTTAGAAAGGGCGGAGTTTACAGCTTTCCTTGCTATCTTCACGTGAAAGCTAAGAAGGAGATAGTAGTACTTCCGGCCTTTTCACCTTTGATGTCTGGTAGCGATGTTTTGAGCATAGACTCCTTCCTTTCTCCAATTCTGGATGTTGATATTGAGGAAATCGAAGTTTATGCAGTTGATGAGGATGTGGTTTACCTTGGGAGAATTAGGGATTTGAGGAGGGTTCTTGAGACAATTTAAATTAATTTGCTTTATTATTTTCTATCAAAAAGAGTTTGTTTTAGCCATCTGATTCCGAACTTCACAAGTTCCTCATCATCCTTCAAAATTTTCTCTTCAACATCTAACGATCTACTGGTAACGAACTCCCTAAATCTGTCCACATCATAGCATGCAAGATAAAACAACTGAAGCTCATCTTGATTGAGTGTCTTTCCAGACTCGTATTTAGCGGAAATTAACTCCATGAATACGTCATTCATCTCGTTATACTTTTCAACCCCTTGATCCTTAAGCCACTCTCGAACAGTCCACTCCTTAGCCTCTTCAAACCCCTTGCAGTGTTCCTCCCGTATTATGAAGTAGTACTCCTCATCTTTCGACCTCATTCTAACAAGGGGGTAGAGACGGCACGAGCTTGGTCTGTCTTTGTATATTGTGCAACCTTCATCGCTTACGAAGGGACACTTCAAGTCATCCCGCATCTTTAGCAATACAACCGGCAGTCCTGAATTGTAGCCGATCTGACACTTCGTGTACTTCTTTAAAAATTCGGTGGAAGTCAGCCCTAAATTATTTTTTATTCTGATAACGTCATAGGGCATTAAAACCAGCGTTAAGTCATAGCAGCATCTGTTGAAGCATTTAATCCCCTTGTAACATGCAAATCTGAACGTGTCATCCAGTGTTAACTTTCTCGAGTTATCGATCATACCAAAGCCTGCGTAAGGGATTACTTATATGTTGCCATTCCACCGGATTTGACTCACCATTATCAGATCAAATTGCATTAAATCGCAAAGTTAAATAGGGATGAAAGCAAAAGAAAATAACCGTGAACGTAACTGTGATGGAATCGAACGAGCTAATCAGGGAACTAATCGAAAGGGTTGCCGGGGATGTCGGTCTAATAATATATTCGTTGAGGCCGAGAAGAGAATTCACGGATGAACAGATGTCCGAGGAACTCGGTATAGAAATAAATGACGTTAGAAAAGCTCTTTTTGCACTGTATGAACTTGGACTTGCAGAGTATAGAAGAAAGAGAGACGATGAAACTGGTTGGATGGAGTACTACTGGAAGATAAATTATGACAAGCAAAATGAAGTATTGAGGAGAGAGCTCCTAAAAACGAAAAGAAAGCTTGAGGAAAAACTGGAGATGGAGGAATCCAGCATCTACTACATATGTATCAATGGATGCGTAAAGATCAGCTATGAAGAGGCGATGGAGTACAACTTCATGTGTCCGAGATGTGGCAGCATGCTCGAGTACTTTGATACAAGCATAATAGTTGAGAAAGTTAGGGAGGAAATTGAAAAAATTGACGAAATGCTAAACAGCTTGAAATGATCGCAGGAGTTGGGCCGGCTCTCGTAGACCACATCTACTCAATTGACCGCTATCCGCCTCGAGGCGGGCAGGCGATAGTTAAAAAGTCTTTGAAAGAGGCTGGAGGCGCGGCAGCGAACGTTATATACGGGCTTGCATCTTTTGGTCTGCCATGTCGTTTTTACTCTACAATTGGGACTGACAGCGACGCGGACTTTTTTATATCGAGCATGAAGAGGGTGGGTGTAGACGTCAGAGTTTCTGTAACCCATCCTGAAACGGGCAGAGTTGACATATACGTTGACAGCGAGGGAGAAAGGACGTTCTTCGTCCATCCAAACGCTGCTGGCTTTGCGAACGTATCGATTCCTAATGAAGATTACGACGAAGTGGAGTACTTCTACCTAGACCCTTTTCCCGCTAAAGACAGCTTTGAAACCCATCTTGAGATAGCAAGGAAGGCGAAAGCAAGGGAAAAAACTGTAATTCTTAACCCTGGACATCCGTATTCGTCGATGGGTTTCGAAAAACTCTCTGAACTTTTGAAGTATGCGGATATAGTTATCTTATCCCAGCCTGAGTTCAAGTCGCTTGGGATTGGAGTAAGAGAAATTCTGAAGTACGTTGAAATTCTGGTAGTTACAATGGGGGCGGAGGGTAGCAAAGCGTATGAGAATGACGAGGAGGTTTACTGTCCAGCGTTTAAAGTTAAGGTTGTTGACACAACCGGAGCTGGTGATGCTTTTTCTGCTGGCTTCCTCTATGGCTATGTGAAAGGCTACCCACTCAAAAGCTGCCTTAGAGCGGGCAATTACGTTGCATCGTACAGTATTCAGCATTATGGCGCGAGGACGTTTCCTCCTCGCATGGAGGTTGAGAAAGCGCTATCAGATTAAATCAACTTTATTGCCCAAGTCTGATTGTGAACTTGGCAGGTAAAATTAGAGAAATTTACTGTGAGTTTAGAGTGGAAGATAAGCGATTGGCTCACAGCGACCTAAGATCGCCTTAACCATTAAGCTGGCGCTTAATCCTTGGAAATAGGCTATTGCACCTGAGGTTGAGGAAGTTTAATTTTTAAACCAAAAAAGCTTTATAATTTTAAATTTTTACCAGAAGTGCAACGTCTCTGGGAGGTGAAAAGATTGAGGGTAGTGGTACCCTTGGACTTTTCGAAGGAAGCCGAGAAGGCTTACGAATTTGCAAAGAAACAGGGGTGGGAAGTAATAGCTCTGCATGTGCTCGAAGAGGGGTTGCTTGAGATCATATACCCACTCTTCTCTATGCCAAGCGTAGATTTCAAGGAGCTCGTTGCGGAGAGGAAAGAGCGGTGGGAAACC